>CAVCCE010000259.1:0-2588 GCA_963600555.1 Duodenibacillus sp. | reverse complement strand
GCATTAGATAAAGAAATTCAAACATTACAAGATGAATTGATGCAGAACTTTAATGATGTTTCCGCATTAGAAAGTCGTAAGACAGAGCTCGATGAAAAAAGAAAATATATCGTTGAAACAGGCGACAATGAAGCTAAAGCAAAAGAAATGCAACAACTTGTTGAAGCAGCTAGAATTGAATTTGAAGATCGTAAGAATCGTTTAGATAAATTAAATTCTGAAATAAAATTGTTTTCTGAACAATTAAATCAAATTGCTGGAACTATCGTTGACAAAAGTTCCCAATATGATCAAGCGCAAAATCGTTTACGTACTTTAGAAAATAGAAAGAATGTTTTAGATTCTTTAATGCGTAATCCTTTTAATAATCAACAAGGCATTAAATCTATTATGGATAATGTGAATGCTTTGCATGGTATATTAGGTGTTATTGGACAAGTATTACATGTTGAAAAAGGATATGAAGAGGCTATTTCAACTGCACTTGGTGGAGCGATGAACAACATCGTTACACAAGATGAACAATCTGCTCGTGATGCAATTCGTTTTTTGACAAAAAATATGAGTGGTAGAGCTACTTTTTTACCTTTAAATGTTTGTAGACCTAGATTTGTTAGAAAAGAAGATTTGATCGTTTGTGAAAATACAGAAGGTTATTTAGGTACTGCTTCAGCATTTGTAGATAATGAACCAA
Organism: Duodenibacillus sp.; assembly: GCA_963600555.1. Taxonomy (GTDB): domain Bacteria; phylum Bacillota_I; class Bacilli_A; order Erysipelotrichales; family Erysipelotrichaceae; genus Bulleidia. The sequence continues at coordinate 1,894 of CAVCCE010000259.1, read as the reverse complement.
AGTTTGATCCTGTCGTAGAAAACTTATTAGCTAATGTACTAATCGTAGATACAATGGAAAATGGTAATAATTTATCTGCATTAACAAATAGACAATATAAGATCGTAACTTTGGATGGTGAAGTTATTCACCGTGGTGGTTCTATGACTGGTGGTAAAAACAAACATAATACGAACCTTGTTACGATGAAAAAGGAATTGGAAGATTTGTTGGTTCGCTTAGATTCAGAAAAGGCTAGAGTTCAAATCGCTAGAAAAGAATATGAATCTGCAAATTCTCAAAGAGAAAGTGCGTCTAGAAATCTTCAAGAAAAAAGATATGCTGCAGCTGCTTTGGAACCAGTTGTTGATTCTAAGAAAGCAAAATATGAAAAGTTACAAAATGAATTAGCTTTGTTAAAGCCAGAAGGTATAGATGATGAACTTTCTTCTCAAGCACATGCTGATGATCTTGTTGTTCGTTTGAATGAAGCATATTCAAGACGTGATACGATTACAAATGAAATAAAAGTTAAGCGTGAAGATAGAATATCTTTAAATTCAGATATTGAACGTAAAGAAGCTCAATTATCTCAGATGCGTAAAGATCTAAAGAGTGCTGAAGCAAGCGCAAATGAAATCAAGATCGATCGTAGTAGACAAGAAACAAGAATGGAAACACATCTACAACGTTTAGCTTCTGAATATCAATTGACTTATGAATTTGCACAAACAAAGATTTCTAGTGAAATCGTAGAAAACGCAAAAGAAGAGGTCGCTAAATTAAGAAGTGAAATCGAACATTTAGGTAACATCAACATGAATGCTCCTGAAGAATATTCAGAGATTAATGAAAGATACGAAACATTAAAGAAAAACATTGAAGAATTGACAATGAGTAGAGACAAGATCTTATCTGCAATTGATGAGATGGATTCTATTATGAAGAAACAATTTAAAGAAATGTTTGATTCAATTAATGAAGCTTTTAATGATATTTTCAGAACTTTATATGGTGGCGGAAAAGCTAGATTGATATTACAAGATCCTAGTGATCTATTAAATACAGGAATTGATATTGATGCACAGCCTCCAGGAAAAGCCGTTCAAAATAATATGTTATTCTCTGGTGGCGAGAAGAGTTTAATTGCTTTGTGTGTGTTGTTTGCTATATTAAAAGTTAAACCAGTTCCACTTGTAATCTTAGATGAAGTTGAAGCTGCATTAGACCCAGGTAATGTTGAGAGATTTGCATCTTTCTTACATAATTATACAGATAGAACACAGTTCTTAGTTGTAACTCACCGTGTAGGAACAATGGAGAAAGCTGATGTGTTATATGGTGTTACTATGCAAAAACAAGGTGTTTCTCAGATGTTGAAAGTAGAATTGAAAGAAGCTGTCAATTTGGCAGATCCAGGAGAACAAGCATGAGTTTCCTAAGTAAGTTAAAAGAAGCTTTTTCTAAAAAAGAAGATAAAGCTCAATATTTATCAGGTTTCCAAAAGACAAATGCAACTTTTGGTGATCAGTTAAGTAAAATGGAATATGAATTCCATGGGTGTGATGATGATTTCTTAGAACAATTAACTATTATTTTATTAGAAAGTGATGTTGGAATAGAAACAGCTGATTTAATTTGTGATAAGTTAAAAGAAAAATGTACTGATTTTCCATCTTTAACATTTCATTGGACTATGAATTTTTTAATGGAAATCATGAAAGACATTTACGAAGAATATCCTGATGTACCTATAACTTGGAATGAGAATGGAACTACAGTTTTTTTCTTAGAAGGTGTTAATGGTTCAGGAAAAACAACGACAGCTGCTAAGTTAGCAAATATGTGGGTCAATCAAGGCAAGAAAGTTGCCTTTGTTGCTGCAGATACATTCCGTGCAGGTGCTATTGATCAA
>CAVCCE010000258.1:0-2596 GCA_963600555.1 Duodenibacillus sp. | reverse complement strand
TTTTAATTGCGTATAACTTGGTTACTACTTTAATAACGTACTTGATTGGTAAGAAGTTATCTTCTATGAAGAAAGCACCTGTAGGAATAGACAGGAAGCAATTTAAAAAGAAGAAAAAGAGAATATTAGTGATTGGTGTATTGATCAATCTTGGTGTATTAGTAGGATTGAAATATACAAACTTCTTAGGTGGTTTAGTATGTGGTTCTTCTTGGACAACATTGAATATTACAGTTCCTTTAGGTATTAGTTATTACACACTACAAAATATTAGTTATTTGGTTGATGTATCCAATAAAAAGATAGAAGGAGCACATTCATTCTTTGATTTATCTTTGTATAACAGTTTCTTTCTAACAATCATGGAAGGACCTATCACGAGATTCAATGATTGTATCGATCAAATGAAGAGTGGAGAATCTATCACTCCAATGAACTTTACATTTGGTATGGAAAGAATGATCTGGGGATTGTTTCAGAAGATGGTCATTGCGGATAGATTATCTAATGTAGTCAATACACTATTCAATAACTATAAGAGTAGTGGTGCGTTGTGCTTGTTAGCTGCGGTATTGTGTACGATTCAACTGTATATGGATTTTAAAGGAACAATTGATATCGCATTAGGAGCTGGTTCGATCTTTGGTATCGAAATTACAGAGAATTTCAGACAACCATTCTTTGCGAAGAATGCGAGTGATTTTTGGAGAAGATGGCATATTACATTAGGGGCGTTCTTAAGAGACTATGTCTTTTATCCAGTATCTTTAAGTAAACCAATTCAAAAGTTAACAAAGTGGTGTAAGAATCATGTTGGTAAAACAGTTGCGAAGTATATTGGTCCTACAATAGCTTTATTCTGTGTATGGATGTGTAATGGTATTTGGCATGGTGCGAATATGACATATATCGTATATGGTTTGTATTACTTTGTGTTTATGTTTATAGAAATGATATGTGAGAAACCATTTGATCATTGGTGTGAAGAACATCATATTAATGAGATATTTATTAGAATTTTTAGATTTATTAAATTATTCTTGATCGTTATTGTAGGAGAAATGTTATCTAGAGCTTCTACTGTGAGTGATGGATGGACAATGTTAAAAAGTATCTTTATAAACTTCAATGCAGAAGAGTTTATGAATGTATTCCCTACATTAGGTTTAACGAATCGAGAATGGTTGATTGTAACGTTGTCTTTTGTTGTAGTAATCGTTGTATCAATCTTAAAAGAAAAGAAGATATCGATACATGGATTGTTATATAAAGTACCTACACCAATGAGATGGTCTGTAGTGTATGGCTTGATATTCGCAATTATATTGTTTGGAGCGTATGGGGTAGGCTTTGATGAAGTTGCGATGATGTATGCGGGATTTTAGTGTATGAATAAGAATGTATTAGAGTGGTTAGAACAAACAACAAGCAAAGTTCCTAATAAGATTGCTTTTTGTGATCCTACAACAGATATCACATTCAAGGAGCTTGTAGAAAAGAGTAAATGGGTTGGTAGTTGTTTAGTTGATAGGATCGAAATGAATGAGCCTGTAGGAATCTACATGGAAAAGAGTGTACTTTCTACGATAGGTTTGTTTGGAATCATTTATGCAGGTGGTTTCTATTCTTTCTTGGATCTAAGACAACCGGAACATAGACTTAAACAAATTGAATCTGTTCTACAACCTAAAGTGATATTAACAGATGCAGATCATCTATTAGATGCAGAAAAGTATTTTGATTGTGAAGTTATCACAATGGAATCTATTCTAGATTATGGACGTATCTATGAAGATGGATTAGAAGAAGTAAGAAAGAAACGATTAGACATTGATCCATTGTATGTAAACTTTACTTCTGGTTCTACAGGTGTTCCAAAAGGTGTAACGGTTTCTCATAGAAATGTATTGGATTTCATAGAAACGTTTGTACATACAACAGGTATTCAAGAAGATGATATCCTAGGTAACCAAGCACCATTTGATTTTGATGTAAGTGTGAAAGATATCTATAGTGGTATCTATACAGGTGCTACAGTAGCTATCATTCCTAGAGAGTATTTTTCAAATCCTACTAAGTTAATGGATTATCTTTGTGAGAAAAAATGTACGGTATTGACTTGGGCAGTTAGTGCGATGTGCTTTGTATCTATCATGAATGGATTTGGATACAAGATACCTACAAGTGTAAGACTTGTGATGTTCTCTGGTGAAGTAATGCCTATCAAACAATTAAACAAGTGGAAAGAAGCGTTACCTCATACAACTTTCATTAACCTATATGGTCCTACAGAAATCACATGTAATTGTACGTACTATGTACTAGAAGATAGGATGTATGAAATTGATGAATACATCCCTATCGGTAAACCATTTGAGAATGAAAAAGTATTCTTGTTAGATGAGAATGATTCTTTGATTACAGAAGAAGGTATCGAAGGAGAAATCTGTGTATCTGGAACATGTGTATCCATTGGATACTACGAAGACGTAGAAAGAACCAACCAAGTGTTTGTACAGAATCCTTTGAATCATAAAACATATGAAAGAATTTATCGTACTGGAGATCTAGGAAAGTATGATGAAAAGAATAATCT
>CAVCCE010000257.1:0-2608 GCA_963600555.1 Duodenibacillus sp. | reverse complement strand
GCTAAATCAGCACATATTCATACGTTCTCTGTTGATCGTAATGAAATATCTAAGGAAAAGACAGATGAAGCGAGTGAAGGTAAGTTTTGTCCTAGATGTGGTAGACCATTAAAGTATTCATATTATCAATATTCACATATCGGTAGATTTATTTGCGAGTCTGATGGATTTGGAAAGATAGATCCTGATGTTGAAGTTACTGCGATTGATTATGTGAAGGAAACTTTTACAGTAAATGGTCAAAATTATCATAATTTTATTAATAGTATTTATGCGATATACAATTGTGCTTGTACTTTAACTGTTATGAAAACTTTAAACCTTGATTTTAATGCAGCAAATCATGTCTTTCAGACTTTTGTTATGAAAGAAGGAAGAAATGAAAAATATGATTTAAAACAAGAATGTGTTATTAATCTTGTTAAGAATCCTACAGGTGCTAATGAAGTTATGAAATACATCATTGGTCAAGAAGGTGATAAGAATATTTGTATCTTCTTAAATGATAATGACCAAGATGGACATGATGTATCTTGGATCTGGGATGCACATTTTGAAAGATTAAATGTTCCAGAAGTAAAACATATTATCTGTTCAGGATTAAGAGCATACGATATGGCATTACGTCTAAAATATGAAGGATTAGAAGATCGTATTACTGTGATTGAAGATGCAACCGAAGCAATTCAATGGCTGAATGATGCAAATCTACCATCTCATGTCATTGCGACATATACAGCATTGCATTCTACTAGAGCTATTCTTAGAAAGGTGAGTGGTCAAAAATGAATTTAAAGATTTTATGGATGTATCATGACCTCATGGATCTTTATGGAGATAAAGGTAATGCTGAAGTACTTAGAAAAAGAGCTGAAAAGAGAAATATTGATGTTATTTTAGATACTTGTACGATTGGTGAAGAAAAGAATATTGATGATTATGATTTGTTCTTCTTAGGTGGAGGAGCAGATAAAGAGCAGAATCTTATCTTTGAAGATCTGATTCAAAGAAAGGATTCTATTCAACAGGCAATGGATCATAAAACGGCTTTTTTGTTGATTTGTGGTGGTTATCAATTGTTTGGGCAATATTATAAAGATCAAGATGGAAATGTAGTAGAAGGATTAAAGTTCTTTGATTACTACACGATTGCTGGTGATAGAGACTCGAGATGTATTGGTAATATTGCAGTAGAAACAACTATGGATGGTAAGACATTTAAAGCAGTAGGATTTGAAAATCACGGTGGTCAAACGATCAATGTTAAGACTCCGTTTGCGAAGGTGTTATCTGGTCATGGAAATGAAGTAAATAGTGGTTATGAAGGATTTATGAATGATCAAGTATTAGCTACATATATGCATGGACCGTTATTACCAAAGAATCCAGATATTGCGGATGCGATATTAGTACGTGCTTTAAGGAAAAGATATGGTAAAGTTGAACTGGAAAAGTTAGACGATACAATTGAATACAAAGCACAGGAAGTAATGTTAAAAAGATTACATTGTGAATAATGAAAGAAGGAAGAGCAGATGCTCTTCCTTTATTATTGTTCATGAATACTACGTTTCATTGTGTGATGAATATTCTTTTGTGCAAAATATTCTTCTAAAATTTCTTGATGCGTAACAACGATTTCATAATCTTCTAGTTCCATAGGATCGACCCATTTTAATTCAATGGAATGTTTAGATACTTCTGTTTCTGGCATTTCATCTAATTCAGAATAGAAAGCTAAATGAACGACTCTATAAATATTTCCATCTAAGAAAGAAACAATTCTTGTTGGATCATCAAATAATTCTAAGCGATGAATTTGATCATTTTTCAAATGAATACCAGTTTCTTCAATTGTTCTACGGATTGCACAATCTTGAAATGATTCTGAATCATGTATATCTCCTGAAACGATACCCCAACGAAAGTTGTCTTTTCTATGTTCTAATAATATTTGACCGTTACATGAAATAACCACAGCACTTCCAAATCTAGAAGGTCTATTTGGCTTTGGTGCAAATGGATCATGCATAAAATATAGTGCTGCTGGCATATTATCCCTTAACCTTTTCTAATACTTCATTAAGATCTTGTTTTGGACTTTCATTGAAAGTGAATGATACACAGTCATTTTCGGAGTATCTAGGAATGATGTGGAAGTGTAGGTGTTGAACTGTTTGCCCAGCAACTTCACCACAATTGTTTAAGATATTACATCCTACAGCTCCTGTATTATGAACGATTTGTTTACTTAAAGAAGAGATAGCTTTAGAACACTTTACTACCGTATCTTCATCAGCTTCTAAGATATTTTCGATATGTTTTTTAGGCATTACTAATGTATGACCATATGTAACTTGTGATACATCTAGTATCGCTAATACATCATCATCTTCATATACTTTTGAAGATGGAATCTTTCCGTCTATGATATCGCAAAAAATACACATATACTTTTCCTCCAAATATATTCACTATTATAACTCAAGTGAGCAAGAAAACCCACGGTTTTAACCGTGCGGATGAAAACGAATAAAAACTTTTTTAAGAAATATCATTACTGTACATTTTAATGTACAGTATAAAGAAAATAGTAGTGTATGATTCT
>CAVCCE010000256.1:0-2612 GCA_963600555.1 Duodenibacillus sp. | reverse complement strand
TTCTTAACACCCATTGCACCAAATACGATACAGAAGTTTTCTGCATCTTCACCAGTTAGCTTTGCTTGTTTAACGATCTGGATAGCTAATTGATCATGTGGAAGACCTGAACCTGAGAAAATAGGAAGCTTCTGTCCACGAATCAAAGTATTCAATCCATCAATTGCGGAAATACCTGTCTGAATATAGTTTCTTGGATATTGTCTAGAATAAGGATTCAATGGTTTACCATTAACATCCTCAAACTTATCAGCATAGATTTCTCCAAGACCATCAATAGGTTCACCAGTACCATTGAATGTTCTTCCTAAGATTTCTCTAGAAAGACCTAATTCCATTGGATGACCTAATAACTTTGTTTTTGTATTTGTTAAAGAAATACCTTCTGTACCCTGGAAGACCTGAATGATTGCCTTATCACCAGAAATAGAAACAACTCTTCCACTTCTAGTAGAACCATCATTTAGTTCAATTTCAACCATTTCTTCATTGGATACATTTTCTACATGATCTAGGGCAACAAGTGAACCCTGAATTTCATCCAGTCCTAATAACTGTAAGCTCATAATCTGCCCTCCTTATAGAATTGAGTCGAGTGCTTCATCGATCTTTTCAGGATATGTATCCAATAAATCGATATTGTCATTTGGCACATCAAACTTCATCTTAATAACTGTTTCAAAGATACCTGTCTTTGTAATCAAAGATACAGGAATATGCTTTTCAACCTTTGCCTTACATGCACGATATAGATAATCAATGACTTTCATCATCTTGAATTGTTTTTCAAGAGGTACAGACATATCATCTGGATGGAAAGCATTCTGTTGTAGATAACCTACTCTAACAACACGTGCAATTTCTAGTAATAGCTTTTGATCTTCTGGCAATACATCAGAACCAATCAATTTAACGACTTCTAACAATGAATCTTCTTCATGTAAGATTTCTTGTAATTCTGAACGTAATGTCAAGAAAGAACGGTTTACATTTTCTGCATACCAATGAGATAGATCATCTACATATTCACTTGTAGACTGATTCCAGTTGATAGCAGCATAGTGTCTTGCATAAGCAAGTGACTTATCAAGTGCCCAGAAGCATCTAACGAATCTTCTAGTGTTCTGTGTAACTGGTTCAGAGAAGTCACCACCTTGTGGAGATACCGCACCAATCAAAGTAACAGACCCTTGTTTATCACTCAATGTATCAACATAACCTGCACGTTCATAGAACTGTGCAATTCTACTTGGTAAGTATGCTGGGAAACCTTCTTCAGCAGGCATTTCTTCCAAACGTCCACTCAATTCTCTTAATGCTTCTGCCCAACGAGAAGTTGAGTCAGCCATAAGAGCTACATGATATCCCATATCACGATAGTATTCAGCAATCGTAACACCTGTATAAATAGATGCTTCACGAGCTGCAACAGGCATGTTAGATGTATTGGCAATCAATACTGTTCTATCTAACAATGACTTTCCTGTCTTTGGATCCTTCAATTCAGAGAATTCTTCCAATACCTGTGTCATTTCATTACCACGTTCACCACAACCAACATAGATAATGATATCAGCATCACAGAACTTGGCAATTGAGTGCTGTAACATTGTCTTACCAGCACCAAATCCACCAGGTAATGCAGCAGATCCACCCTTAGCAATTGGGAACATTGTATCTAGTACTCTTTGACCTGTAATCAAAGGAATACTTAACGGTTTTCTATCCTTGATTGGTCTAGGAATACGAACTGGCCATTTTTGAGCTAATGTAATTTCTGTTTGTTTTCCTGTTTCAGGATCTTCAACAACAGCTAACACTTCATCAACACTATATTGACCACTAGCTTTAACATTTTTCGCAACACCATTTACACCATTAGGAATCATAGAACGATGTTCAATGACACTTGTTTCTTGGCATGTCGCAAAGATTTGTCCTTCATGAACAGCATCACCTTCATTGATACACATTGTTACATCCCATTTAACAGACTTATCAATGGCATCAACTTGTGAACCTTCAGAAATGAAAGCACCTTCGATTTCTTCAATCTTCTGTAAAGGTCTTTCAATACCATCATAGATGTTCTTTAATAGACCAGGACCTAATGTTGCATTTAACAAAGAACCTGTACCAACGACTGCTTCACCAGGTCTTAGACCTGTAGTAGATTCATATACCTGAATCGTTGTGCAATCATCATTGATCTTAATAACTTCACCTAAAAGATGTTTATCACCAACATAAGTCATTTCACGCATTGCGAATGACTTTGTATTACGGACGGTAATGACCGGGCCATTAATAGAATATACGGTATCGCTCATTATTCATCCTCACTTTCTACAACTTTAAAACCAGAATTATTTCTAAACCATGCAAATTGTTCAGCACGTTTTTCTTCTAATGTACAGCTATATTCATAACGATTTTCTTCATCCACGAATCGGAATCCACCAATCGCAAAATAGCCTTTTCTGATTTCTTGATTCATGTTTAATTGTTTACACAATTCTTTCATGAGATCCATATCATTTTCACGAACAACGAAATATCCATTATCTTTTGTTTCAATCTTCTTTAGATTCTTTAAAAGATAATCTTTATAT
>CAVCCE010000255.1:0-2628 GCA_963600555.1 Duodenibacillus sp. | reverse complement strand
CAGTATAAGTAAATATCATAATTGATGTTGTACCAGCAACTGTACCAGTACCTACAACAATTGATAATAGTTGAGCGTATACCATAGTAGGTAAAGTTCTAAAGATACTTAATACTGCTCTATGAGTTACTAAATAAGTTTTATTTAATTTAAAGTTTGCGGATAAATAGAAAGATACTGGAAGTGCTATTAAACAACCTAAGGCAGTTCCTAGTATTGACATAACAATAGTATCTACCATTGGTGAAATTAGTTCTGACATGTAACTCCACGCAGGTGGGAACATTTCATCTACTAATGACCAGAAATGGCTTCTTCTTTCTATTAAACGTCCTAAGTCAAAGCTTGTTGCTTTGCCACAGATAATACAAAATATAACTACAATAATAAAGACATAAGGAGTAACATTAAACTTTTCTTTTACTTCTTTGCCATTAGATAGAGTATATTTTCTTGGATAAAAGATATGCAGAATATCATTTAGCATCTGCTTTCTCCTTCATCATGTCATCATCAGTCAAATCACGACCATAGATATATCTTAATGTTTCTTTATCAATCTTACTTGTAGGTCCATCATAAACTATCTTACCAGCTCTAATACCTACAATTCGATCAGCATATTGTAACGCTAAATCAACATGGTGAATGTTGATTACAATCGTAATATTCATATTCTTATTGATTCTCTTAAAGTCTTCCATTACAACATCAGCCATAACAGGATCTAGAGAAGCTACAGGTTCATCAGCTAAGATAATTTCTGGGTTTTGTGCTAATGTTCTAGCTAAGGCAACTCTTTGTTGTTGTCCACCAGATAATTGATCTGCTCTTACATATGCTTTATCTAAGATACCAACCTTATCTAAAGCTTCTAATGCTTGAACCTTATCTTGTTTTGAAAACAAACCAAAAATAGTTCTAAATAAGTTCATATCCGCAACTCTAGCAGATAGAACATTATTAATAACTGTTGTTCTACTTACAAGGTTAAATGATTGGAATACCATACCAATCTTTCTTCTAAATTTTCTTAATGCTTTTCCTTTTAAGGATGATACATCAATACCATTTACTGTTAACTTACCACTTGTGATGTCAATCATCTTGTTTACGGTTCTAATTAAAGTAGATTTACCTGCGCCAGATAAACCAATAATTGCCACAAATTCTCCTTGTTCGATTTGTAGATTTACATCATCTAGAGCCTTTGTACCATTACCATAAACCTTATCTACATGTTCAAAACTAATCATGTTTATCTCCTTAAAGCAAAGAAAAGGGCGCACTTAAATGCGCCCTTTATTTGAGTTTTTTATTTGAATAATTGGTTTGCAGCACGAGTTGCATCGTAGTCAGAATCTTGACCTAGAGTATAACCTTTGTGGCTATATGGTGCAACAGCAGCTTGACCTTCTTCAGTTTCACCTAAAGCGATGAATGTTTCTTGTAAAGCTGTAACTAGTTCTGGAGTCATCTTTGGATCAACTGATTCATCAGCTACAGATACTGTATCATTCATGATCATATCTGAAACAGCGATAACCTTAACGATATCCCAAACTGTCTTGCCTTCAGCAGCTAATTCTGGATAAGCAGCGTTGAATGCTTCTGTAGAAGCAGCGTCCTTACGAACATCAGCATAACCAACAGTAACATCACAACCACCAGTTAATAATGATTCCATCATATTAGCATATGAACCATCAGGAATTACATTTGTTAAAGAAGCAACTGTCTTCTTTTCATTACCAGCACCTTCACCGAAGTTGTCATTTAACCATAGAGATGGATAAACATAACCTGCTGAAGAAGTTGATGAACATACATACCAAGTTGCAGAATCTACATCTTCCCAAGTAAGAGTTCCTTCAACTGCCTTGTTGTATAAATCTTGACCTTTTTCAGTAGCAATATTTACATAAATTAATGAAGCATAACCAGTAGCTTTAGTAGTAGCGTCTTGAGTAATAGAGCCGTTCCAAGGAGCAATACCATCTTTAGGATCTAAAGCAACAGAAGCATCTTCACCAGCAACACCCCAACGTAAAGCTTCTACTAGAAGGTTAACGCCATCAGGTTGATATAGAACGTAAGTTGATGCAGGAATTAGACCGATATCAATAGTACCAGAGATCATACCTTCACCAGTTGCAGCGTAATCAGTACCTACACCGATTTCAACATTGTTTACTGTGAATCCTTTTTCAGCTAAAGAGTCGATAATGATTTGGCCTAAGCCTCTCCAACCATTAGCTTTTTGAGTGTCAGTTTCGCCATTTGCAGCTTCTAGGATAACATCAGCATCCTTAGAAGGAACGAAAGATACAGTTAATGTGTCGATAACATTAGAATCAACTGTTTCTTCTTCTTTACCACAGGCAGTCAAACTAGCAATCATTAGCACGCTTAATAAAACAACTAATAATTTTTTCATTTCATTCTTTCTTTTGTTGATTACCAACGTGTTTATTCTAACATAGTTATATCGATATAAATTTTAATTCAAACAAAAAGATTGACTTTTTTAATTGTAAGCGCTATATTTCTCATTTATTTTGATTTTTTAAAGCAACTACCATTCCCGCAATCATCTCAATAATTGATAACCCTAATAATAAACCAGAT
>CAVCCE010000254.1:0-2673 GCA_963600555.1 Duodenibacillus sp. | reverse complement strand
CAATACGATTGATCATCATTGATTTGCCAACATTTGGAATACCAGCAGCCATAGCACGAATCGCTCTTGGATTGATTCCTCTAGCTCTTTGTTTATCCCTTTTTTCTTGCATGACAGCTAATGCTTCCTTTATGATCTTCTTACCGCAATTTGGATCTCTCATTAAATCTACCGCAATACAAGAAACATTCTCACCTTTAAGTTTCTCTAACCACTTTTCTGTCTGTACAGGATCTGCTTGATCCATCTTAGATAAAACAATTAATCGAGGTTTTTGATTAGCCATTTGTAGTAGCATTGGATTCCGAGAAGATTCTGGCATACGAGCATCACGTAATTCAATGACCATATCTACAACCTTTAATTTTTCTATCATGCCACGTTTTGCTTTTTCCATGTGGCCTGGATACCATTGTACTTTTACCATATCTCCTCCTTCAAAAAAACTTCTGTGCTTTCACAGAAGTTTATTTTACCATGTTTGAACTCCAAAATCATTCAATGGCCAAGCAATGAAAATACCTTTTGATTTGATATTTTCTTTTTTAAATGGACCATAATATCTAGAGTCAGTTGAATGAGGACGATTATCACCTAAACAGTAATATTCATCATCCCCCATCGTCACTTCATTAATGTCTGGCATCCATCCAGATCCATAAGATTCTACATATTCTTGAGATAAGAAAGTTTCTTCAACTGCTTCTCCATTGATATACAATTGTCCATTAGAATAAGAAACTGTTTCTCCTGGTAAAGCAATAACTCTCTTAACAAGATATTCATTCTTTTCTGGTACGTAAATAATAACGATATCAAATCTTTTTATTTCTGATGTATGAAAACCTAATGTATTCGATACACCTAAGGAACCATCTTCTAATGTAGGATACATTGAATTACCTTTTACCTGTACTGGTCTAACAACATAATTTGTTAATAAGAATACTGCGACCATACAAATAACAAGATCTTTAATGAAAGAAAATACCTCATCTGTTGCGGATGGTTCTTTTTCCGGTTTAGATGATTTAGGTTCTTCAGCTTTCTTTTCTTGTTGTTTTGTTTCAACTTCAGGATTCGTCAATCGTTCAAATACTTGTGTTTCACTTAGTTCTGTGTTTTCTTTATTTTCCATATGCAAATACTATTATAGCGCGAAAAAAAGAGAAAGCCAAAGCTTTCTCTCTTTTAAGAATCTTATCGACGATCTTCCTTGATACGTGCGTTCTTAGCAGATCTACCCTTGAGGTATGATAGATTAGCTCTTCTAACCTTACCATAACGAACAACTTCTATCTTTTCAATGATTGGTGAATGAACAGGGAATGTTCTCTGAACACCAATACCAGAAGAAATCTTACGTACTGTGAAAGTAGCACCAATGCCACCATTAGAACGATCTACAACAACACCTTCAAATACCTGAATACGTGTTTTAGAACCTTCCTTGATACGTACATGAACCTTTACAGAGTCACCAGACTTGAATTCAGGAATGTCATTACGTAATTGATTCTTAGTAATCTTGTCAACTAAACTTAAATCCATTTTCTTATCTCCTTTTATCGATTGATCATCAGCTCTTAGCCTATTGCCAGCGGAACAGTGATGCGCAACAAGCGCCCATAGATAATATCATAGAAAGTAAATGGATGCAACGCTAAATCCACCCAAAATGCTCACAAGCTTTTTGAATACCATCATTAATATTTTTATCAGTAATATACGATGCTTTTTTCTTTAATTCTTCTTTCCCATTTCCCATCGCAATGGAAGTCCACATTGGATCAAACATAACAAGATCATTTACATCATCGCCAAACACAACAACATCTTCTAATGGAGCATTTAAATGATTCATCATACGAATGATACCATCTTTTTTAGCGTCATATTGATAAATGACATACTCATTAAACATACGTAATCTACCAACTTCATTGATCCAAGGTAAATCTTTTTCCATCTCAGGAGTGTAAGATAAATACATTTTCATGATTGTAGGCAAATCATGAAAATCTAAGTTTGGATCATAATGATATGAAGTCAATTCTTTTCTAAAACCAGCTTGTTCTAAGAAACGATAATCTCTCATCACAACTGAATCATCATCATGCAATGCTAATAACCAACCTATGTTCTTTTTATCAGCTTCTTCTAAGATATGGATCGTAGGTTGTAAAGGTATTGGTTGAATATCAACGACCTTATCATCAATCACGATACATCCACCACCATTACAAACAATATTATGTATATCTATCTTATTTGTAAAAGAGATAGCTTTATAATGTGCTCTACCTGTAGCGATTGATACAAAATGACCATTCTCTTTCAGCTTTTCTAGTGTTCTTTTTGCACTTGGAACGATCTGATGTGTTCTTTCATCTGTTAATGTTCCATCAATATCAAAGAAAAAATACTTTTTATTCATAAACAGGTTCCTTTCTATTACTAGCAATTCCATCAATGATTTCTGTATGAATCGCAAAATCAAATTTATTAAGATCGATACACAAGAAGAAATCACGTTGTGGGAATACATCCTGTTGTTTTGGATCAAAGAACTTCTTCCCTTCCTTTTTCTTTAGATCAACTAATAAAGTTTCAATATTATCCATTGGTTGATTTTCGAATAATGCTTTCAAATACAATGCACACAGTGTATCT
>CAVCCE010000253.1:0-2688 GCA_963600555.1 Duodenibacillus sp. | reverse complement strand
TACCTGTACCATCATTAACAGTATCTCCAATTGCCTTTACAGTACTTCCATATACTTCTTCCAACATTTCATCATTTCCTAAGAAACCACCAGTCGCAAGAATGACAGACTTACCTGAAATCTCATATGTTGTACCATCATAACTAACTGCTTTTACACCTGTAACATTACCATCATCATCTGTTAGTAATTCTTCAGCTGTTAGTTCTAACATATAGTCATTGTCTTCATTCATATCCTTTGCCTTATCTAAAGCATTCTGGAACTGATATGTATGATCTGGACCAAAAGCATACCACTTAGTATTGTCTTCATCAGCTGTATAAACAGTCCATTCTTTATCCCATGAAGGAACAACAAATGATCCAAGAAGTCCACCCATACCATCAAAACTAAAATCAAAGTTTTCAATATAGTAATCTAATGCAGAACCAGATTGATAAACAGCTTCTTTAATGACATCAGCCTTTTCATCCGTTCCTACATATTCAAGCCATGTGTTATAGACTTCATCTTCATCAATGTAGTCTTCACCATTATTGTATGTATCTTTTAATGTTTCACTATTCAAAGCCATTGGGCCATAAACAGATGCAGAGTTACCACCAATCTCACCAGCAGCTTCAATACCAAATACTGTAGCTCCTGCATTTGCGGCAGCACAATAAGATAAGATACCAGAACCACCTAGACCAACAACGATTACATCATATCCATCTAGTTTCTTTACTTCTGTACTCTTTTCTGTACCATTCATCCATTCTGTGCTATCACCACCAGCTTCATCAATTGCTTGAGAAACAATGTTCTTGATAGCTCCAGAAGAAGTTGTAGCACCTGTAATGGAATCAACACCAATATCTTGTGCTTCAATGATTCTAGGAATCAATTTTTCTTCTGCTACTTCAAACCATTGTCCTGTAGCGGAATCTGATTCTTCTGTAATTTTGATGTCAGTAATCTTGTTATCTTTGATTGTAACTTCACCTGTCATCAAACCAGTAATGCCAAAGCTTTCAGCTGATTCTGTGTAAGTTCCATCTTTCAATGCTGTCTTTTCGGAACTTTCAGAACCTGTTGCTTGTTTAATTGTTGATGCTAATGCAGCTTTTACAGCGTTTGAAGTTTCAGTAGCACCAGATACACCATCAATATCACTTGATTGTTTATCCATGATCTGTTCTACCAATTCATCTGCGGCAACGCCACCAATTGATTCTGTTTCTCCAGAAACATCTAATTCAACTTTTGTGATTTCTGAAGAAGAAAATGTTGCGGTAACTGTTACATCAGAACTATGTCCTTTACTAGTTCCAGTGTACGTACCAGCAGTGTACTTTCCACTACTTGATGAGCAGCCTACAAGGCCTAATACCATCGCAGAAGAAAGTAATCCTGAAAATACTTTTTTCATTCCTTTTAACCCTCCCATTTTGGTTATATAATTATTTTAAACGTTGGAACTGTTCCAAGGTCAATGAATTTGTTTATTTTTTCACAACTTTTATGAATATCAATCAAGCTAGCAACGAAACAGGAATATCGAAAGATATGATTCGTTTCTATGAAAAGAAAGGAATCATCCATCCTACAAGAAAAGAAAACAATTATAGAGATTATTCAACTCATGATCTCCATCTTTTGATATTGATCAAACAATACAATGCATTAGGTATTCCTCTTTCTACTATTAAATCCATGTTGAACAACAATGAAACTACATTAGCTCAGCTAGAATTAAATTCTCATCTAGAACAATTAAAAAATGACGCAAAATGGGCATACGCAAGATATATCAATGCTTTAGATCTACAAATCGTATTTGAAAATTATCAAAACCACATCGAATGGGATACAGGAACGAGAGATGATCTATATTATCTACCAAACAATTCAAATATAAATTATAACCATTATGTTAATAGTGGTATTGCTAGACCTGTCTATCGCATTGAATCTAGATATCTAAAAGAAGAATCTTACCCTGCTGATTATGGCTTACTATTTCCAACCAATCATTTAGATGACTCAGTTTCTTCTATCAAGATACCATCTCATGATTTCTGTAGAGTCATTACAGATGTACCATCAAATTCAATCATCTCAACAACCAAATTAAATTCTTTATTAGAAGAGATACACCAAAATGGTTATCAAGAAACAGGAGACATTTTCATCTATCAATTTATTGGTCATAGTTCTAAAGAATCTATGGATACGGTTTGCATAGAATTTACAATAAAGTCAGTAGACTCTTACCAAAAATAAATGTTAAAGTAAGACAAAGAAGGTGATCATATGAATGAAACAAAACATGCCTATTGGATACACTTTACAAGAGAAGAACCTGAATCAGTAAATGGATTCATTTACTTACCACAATGTACATGTTCTAATTGTGAGAAAAAAGTTAATTTCGAAAAAGAAATATGTCCATATTGTGGAGCTATCATGGACGCAGAAGCACCAAAAACACCTAACAAATAATGTTAGGTGCTTTCTTTATGGCTGACATTTTCCACAAGGTGTATAGCCTTCATTTATGATTTCTTCTCTACTCTTTTCTGTAACTTCTTTATTCTTATCAGAAATAGAATTCACATTATCACAACTAGGTCTATGAAACTTCTTGCTTCTAGTATTTAGTACATAGGAATCTTCACTCTCTTTTTCACCCGTACTCCATAC
>CAVCCE010000252.1:0-2712 GCA_963600555.1 Duodenibacillus sp. | reverse complement strand
CATTCTCCTTGTTTGATATCAATTGAAATAGAATCTAATACTCTCTCATCATTTGTATAAGAAAATTTAATATCTTTACACTGGATCATACTTAGACTCCCTTCCAAAAGAATAACAACGGAATACATAACAAGATTGGATAAATGATATCAAAGATAGATAAATATAATTTCGCAATACTTGTATGTTGTGCTTCAATAGATAATCCCTTTGTTAGTGCAGCTATCGTTAAATCATTAGCTACAACTGTACTATTCATCAATAATGGAATCAAAATATATTCCAAGCTTTGTAGAGGATGTAGAATACTTGTTTCAATGCCTCTTAAGGTCATTGCCTCTTTGATATGAGTATAATCTTCTTTCGCTGTTGGAAAGAAACGTATCATGACAACAAAAGGAATGATGATATTTTCAGATACATGCATTTTTCTTAAAGCACATGTCATTTCACTTGTTTTCGTCGTAGAGAATGTATATGTACCCATCGCTATGATTGGTAACATCATACGGATCGTATTTGAAAACATTAATAGAAATGATAATACGACATTGTTTGGTAGATCTAAGATATCTAACAAATAAAAGATAAAATAAATGATTGCAAACTTGATACCCATCTTTGTTTTATTCGATAAGAAAAACAAAGATAGTATAACGATCATCATCATACATTCATACTTCAAAGATACATGACAAAAAAGCACTAGATTACTAATGCATAATAATAGTAATTTTGTGCGTGGGTCTAAATGGATCATTCAACGATCCCTGCTTTAACGAAATGCTTCTTTACCATCTTCATTCCAAAGATACCACCAATGATGGCACAAACAAGAATAGAAATAATACAGATAAAGAATGAACCTGTAGTGATGTAGTTAAATACATTTGCGATATATTCTGCACTCTTTCCTCTAGCTTCTAGATTAGCCATATATGCATCTTTCATAAACCATAGAGGTAAGATAGGTCCAGTTAAACCATAGCTAAATAGAATATAACTGGCCATGATAAGCTTCTTAGACTTGTAATTTCCTTTAGATGCTACAAAATCAGCTAATACCCCAAATACAACATTAGCCGCAAAAGATAATATAAAGTGACCAGATACAAAGAAGAAGATTCCCATCACGATACCCATGATAGAGATAGCACCAAACTTCTGTACCTTCGCTACCATCAACATATAAACAGTTCCTGAAATCAATGCCGCAAGTGCAGGTAAGAATACATTCGATAATCCAGGCAACATAGCACTCGCAAAAGTCGCAATCGTTACTAAGATAAAATAGATAGCAGTATATACACCAATCGAGATCAAATCAGATACTTTTAGCTTGTTTGAATTCATAAAACCTCCAATTAAAAACTTTGATTAGTCTAAACTAACCAAAGATAATTGTCAATTAAGTTAAATACTAAGTTTTAAATTACACCGAAGCCAATTCCAAATAGATAATTATTTTCATTCTATTCTTCCTAATATCTTCAATGCATTACAAATGCAGCACTATATCTTACGATATATTTTACGTTATATTCATCTTCAAATTCATCCTAACAAATATTATAATTAATACATAAAACCGGAGGTAAATTTATGCCAAATATCAAACCTATTTCCGATCTTAGAAATTATGCATCCCTTCTTGATACAGTTGAAGTTGGGAAACCATTATATTTAACAAAAAATGGTCGTGGTTGTTATACCGTTTTGAATATTGAGGAAGAGGAAGAACAAAGAAGAAAAGCCGAAAAGTATGATTTAATGCAAGCACAACTTCTTTTAATGTGTGAGTTATCAGAAGGAAGAAAATCAGGAGAGGAGAATGGTTGGATTTCTTCTAATGAAGTAAGAAATCATTTCAAGGAACGTATGAATGTTAAATAAAATCGAATACTCTCCTAAAGCTTTACAAGATCTTGATGAAATATGGAATTATATAGAAAATAAACTATATAATCCTGTTGCGGCCAAAAATACTATTAATGGTATCTTAGATAAAGTTGAAAACCTTATATCTTTTCCAGAAGCAGGAAAAAAACTTATGTTCGAGAACAAAATAGACAGTGGATATCGTTTTATTTCATTTAAAAATTATCTTGTATTTTACCGATTAGAATCAAATACAATTTTCATTGATCGAGTCATATACAGCGGGAGAAATTACACAAAAATACTTTTCTCTAATTCATAAAATTAATGCATGATTCTGTTTCCATACAGTTTCATGCATTTTTATAATTTTCACTAAAGTTACACTATTTTTTCGCTATTCATTATGTTCTTTCTTATGATTTGTTTGTTTTCTTTCGAAAAATCTGAAAGTTCATATGAACGAATACGTTCTTTCACTAAGTTTGGTGTCACAAAACCATTCTTCACTAATATAGATAATCGATTGATAATCGTTTTATTTGTTACACTTATTTCTTTACTAAGCTCAATTGGCGTAAATTCATTCTTATGATTCTCCAATAAAAATAACAATAGCTCTTTTTCTTTTCTTTTTAAATAAGAAAGGCTTTCTTCAATACCTTCATGATTTGAACTTTCTGATAATTCACATACTTTATTAGAGTAAAGCAGAACCATTCTCAAAAAATAGGTAAACCATACATTAGAGTGTGGAGGATCATTTCTACCAGAATAATACAGTGCAGGAAGCCCCATTTGAATAGATTCATAATATTCATCAATATCATAAGC
>CAVCCE010000251.1:0-2776 GCA_963600555.1 Duodenibacillus sp. | reverse complement strand
CCCCAGCAATTCTCTATACAGATATCGTAGATGGAGAACAAGTTGAAATCGAAGTTATGGCAAAAGGTTTTGGCTCTGAAAATAAATCTGCGTTAAAGATGTTGACTCCTGCTGATGGAGTGGAAGGTGTTAAAGATTTTGTATTAGAAACAATCAAGAAAGCTGGGCCTAATGCATGTCCTCCATTTGTTGTGGGTGTAGGTATTGGTGGAACATTTGATCTATGTGCGAAATTAAGCAAAGAAGCTTTATTAAGACCTCTATCTGAATCAAATCCTGATGAAAGATATAAACAATTAGAAGATGAACTTCTTAATGAAACAAATCAATTACATATTGGACCTATGGGTTTCCATGGTGAAACAACTGCTTTAAAAGTTCAGATCAAACAAGCACCAACGCATATTGCGGGATTACCTGTAGCTGTGAATATATGTTGTCATATTTGTAGGCATGATAAGAAGGTGATTTCATGAAGCATATTCAATTACCATTAAAAGAAACAGATATATTGGAATTACATGCAGGTGAACCTGTATTATTATCAGGTACGATCTATACTGCACGTGATGCCGCACATAAAAGACTTTCAGAAATGATAGAAAGAAATGAAGAATTACCGTTTGATATGAATGGTGCTGTCATTTATTATGTTGGACCAACGCCTGCAAAAGAAGGACAAGTGATTGGTTCAGCAGGGCCTACGACTTCTTCTAGAATGGATCCTTATGTTCCTATATTAGCTGAAAAAGGAATGAAAGGAATGATTGGAAAAGGTAGAAGAAATGAATGTGTTAAACAAGCAATTATGAAGAATAAAATGATTTATTTTGTTTGTGCTGGTGGAGTTGGTGCTTTGTTATCTCATTGTATCATTTCTAGAGAAATGGTCGCATTTGAAGAACTATTAGCGGAAGCAGTAACAAGATTAGAAATTAAAGATTTTCCATGTTTTGTAGGCATGGATGTTGAAGGTAATGATATATACGATATGGAGGACTAATTATGAGCGTATATGAAGAATCATTGAAGTTACATGAAAAGTATCAAGGTAAATTAAAAGTAGAATCGAAAGTTCCATGTGAAGATGCAAAAGATCTCTCTTTAGATTACACACCTGGTGTTGCTGAACCATGTCGTAAGATCCATGAAAATAAAGAATTAAGTTATGTATATACAAATAGAGCGAATACTGTAGCTGTTATTTCAGATGGAACTGCAGTATTAGGATTAGGTGATATAGGTCCAGAAGCTGCAATGCCTGTTATGGAAGGTAAGGCACTATTGATGAAACGATTCGCCAATATCGATTCATGGCCTTTAGTAATTGATAGTAAAGATACAGATGAAATCGTTAAGTTCTGTAAGATGGTAGCCCCTTCTTTTGGTGCTATCAATCTAGAAGATATCAGTGCTCCAAGATGTGTGGAAATTGAAAGAAGATTGATTGAAGAATGTAGTATTCCAGTATTCCATGATGACCAACATGGTACTGCTATTGTTGTATTAGCGGCATTGATCAATTGTTTACGATTAAAGAAAGTTACACCTGAATCTCAAAAGGTCGTTGTTTCTGGATGTGGTGCAGCTGGTTCTTCTATTATTCGTATGTTATATAAGTATGGATTTCATAAGATCTATGCATTTGATATAGATGGATGTGTAGATCCTGATCAAGCAGATTCTTACAATGATCTTAAGAAAGAATTATTACAATATGTAAATTTAGATCATCAACATTATTCTTCACTAGCAGAAGGTATGAAGAATGCAGATATCTTTATTGGAGTTTCTGCACCAAGACTTGTCACAAAAGAAATGGTTCAATCAATGAATGAAGGAAATATCGTATTCGCTATGGCAAATCCAGAACCTGAAATATCATATGATGATGTAAAAGAAGCAGGTGCGTATATCATTGGTACAGGTAGATCTGATTATCCAAACCAAGTCAATAACTTATTAGCTTTCCCGGGTCTATTTAGAGGTACATTAGATTCAAAAGCTACTAAGATTACAGAAGAAATGAAGATGGCAGCTTCTATTGGCTTAGCATCACTAGTATCTGATGAAGAATTATCTAATGAGTATGTCATTGTTTCTCCATTTGATGAAAGAGTGGTTCCTACGGTAGCTAAGGCTGTAAGTGATGAAGCAATTAAATCAGGTTGTGTTAGAAAATAAATAAGACTAATACAGAATGTGTTTAATAGATGGTAATAGTTTATGAGTATTATTGATGAGGCTAATCAAAAATCCTTTTGGCGTGGAATCGATTACTTTGAGAGAAAACAAGTTATTGTATGTAAAAAAGTTGGCGAAAATGAATATAATGGACTTGTTTTAGGAAGTGAAAAAGATCCATATTTTGTTCATATTGATTTTGAGCATCCAAAAAAATCACAATGTAATTGTAAATTTGCGGAAGGAAGAAATGTTGTTTGTAAGCATATGGTAGCTATGTATTTCACTGTTCATCCAAATGAGGTAAAGAAATATATTGAAGAAAGAGATGCTGAAATAAAAGAATATGAAGAAAGACAACGCCAAGTAGCAATCGAAAGAGAAAAAAGATATCAAGAAATCTATAAAAGCCTATCTCATTTAACAAAAGAAGAACTACAATCTGAATTAGCACAAAGAATATTAAGTGATGAAAGGTATTATGAAGATGATTGTGATGAGTATGAAGATGATATCTATGAATACTATTATTAGGAGGTTTTTTTGAATATTGTAATTAAAGGAATAGAAAAAAAGATAATACTTCAGCTAT
>CAVCCE010000250.1:0-2785 GCA_963600555.1 Duodenibacillus sp. | reverse complement strand
AGCGTATAACACTCCATAACAATCATAGTGATCACTGGATCGTACAACACCTTCTTCATTCATCCAATCAACGATACGTACCAATCTCTTATTTGTAGGTTTCTCATAGAAGATATTCCCTCTTTTCTTATAGAGATTCATGACTTTACCAGTAGAGTTATCAGATTCTATTTCCCAATAGTCAGGAACATTGATTTGATTAAAATAACGAGGTTTTCCAAATCCATCATCTTTTGTAATTCTACAGAAGTATCGATACAAAGAAATAACATCTTCTGGCAAGAAACCATCATCAGACATTGTTATGACTTTTCCTTCAAATCCAGAAGCTTTGAATGCCTTGTACAACATCTGACTTTCTTCATTAAAGTTATCTAAAAGTAGAACTGAATTTATTCCATTATTATTTTCCATTTCTTCTCCACCTCACTTGTTAGATAACCACTAGCTACTTCATAAGAATGTTTATGAAATGCTTCTAGATCTGCTTCTTTAAATATCTTGACTAATCGATCCGCTAAAGCATCTATCTTCTCTTTGATTGATGTATTATCATCAATTTCAATTAGATTTCCATTCTCGCCTTCATCAATAAATGTTGGATTTCCATAACGAACATCAAATCCAATGATTGGTAATCCTCCACCAATTGCTTCCATCAGTGATAAACCAAATCCTTCACTTGTAGATCCAGATAGATATACTTCATAGTTCTGATAGATTTCATCTAACTTCTGTTGACCACAAAGCTTGATATAAGATTCAGCGTTTAATTCTTTGATAAGTTTTTCTAGCTTATCTTTTTCTCCACCTTGTCCATAGATATCAAATGTAATATCAGGTACTTGTTCATGTGCTTTCGCTACAGCTTCAATTGTCCAATCAACATGTTTTTCTGTTGCGAGTCTTGATGCTGTTATAACAGAATATGGTTTTCTCCCCTTTTCTGAAGGATATTTAAGTTCTTTCAAACTTCCTACAGGTATCGTATAGATCGTAGGTGAAACATGCATATACTTTTCAAATTGTTGTTTGAATAAATTACTTTGTTCATTCGTTGCGGCAATATAGAAATCTATATGTTTATGCATCGCAAATGGATATTCATAGTAGTTATTCCAAAGAATATAATCATCATCTGTACTACCTTCTGCGAAGTGATCTGCGTGAATAACGATTCCTACACGTGCATCCTTTACATTCATCAAGATAGCTTGTCCAATACCAGTTGTACGATCAATGATTACTACATCTTTATTTGTAAGATTTAATGATTGAATGAAGTAACCTACAAACTCTTCTTTTGAACAAATCAATTGATCTTTGAATTGATACATGACATTACCATCATCATTGATTTCTTCATAAGCTACACTTCCGTCTTCATTAAAGAATCTTCTAAGATATAAGTGTGCTTTATTATCTAATGGAGCGTAGTATTCAGAGAATACTCTTCCATATGTGAAATAATCCTTTCGAATGAGACATCCATTGGATACAAGTTCTACTCTATGTACTAAATCTGTATCTTCTTTTGTGAAATAAGCCGTATAGAAGTTATTTGTTCCTTCAAACACGTATCTTCCAATCTTTCCATCTCTTGTATAAGTGAATTTATTATTACCAAATGTTTGTTCCAATTGTTCTTTTGTATACGTAACTGGAGTCATCTTAAAGTCTGTAAAGTACATATATAACCAAATGACTTCAGAATCTAAGAAACCAATATTCTTAGTCATATGTTCAATATGTTCATATGTAATTAGATCTGTAAATACGAACTTTGCATCTTGTCCAATGTTACGTAACATCGCTGCATGATAACTTTGTGCGTATTCTACTCCACTTGATGCCCATCCAATTCCAAGGTTGATATTATAAATCATAGTAATACCCCCGCTTTCGTTATAACCATTTTATCACCATATCATGGGAATAGTATGGTCATTTTACCATCTGAATTGATTTGAGCCTCAGATAATAAGAAATATCGTATCAAATTCTCTTTGATATTAGTCTGCATTTCTTCGAATGCTTCATACGCTTCATACTGATATTCATAGACAGGATTCTTTTGAGCTGTTTGTCTACCACTTACAACGAATTGTAATTGTTGTAGGTAGTCTACTTCTTCTACCCAAGCTTCATCCATTGCTTGTAAAGCACATAAACGAATAAATTCATCTCTTTCAGATTCACTTTCAAATTCATTCAATCTTTCATCAATCAGTTCTAACGCATAATTTGTTAGATCTTTCTTCACTTTAAACTTATTTTCTTTTGGATTCTTAAATAAATCTGTTTGAAGACTATAATTCAAGTTATCTAAGATATATCGATGAATTTCTTGTCTTCTTAGTTTCTTAGAACCAAATACAAATCTTCTTACATTTTGTTTAGCGACCTTCTTTAATAATTCAGGTTCCAAGCTACCACCATCTAATAATCGATTTCTTGATTCATAGAAGATCGTACGTTGATATTTCATGACCTTATCATAATCAACTGCACTTTCTCTAGAAACAAAACCAGATTCTTCATTAAATTTTCTAGCACCATCGATTGTTTTCTTTAAACGATGCTGAGAAATATGTTTCTTGTCTAATACCTTATCCGCTTTTTCTTCACCTAAGTATTGAACAACGATCATATCTTCTAGTGATACATAGAATTGTGAAACACCTGGATCACCTTGTCTACCAGCTCTACCACGCATTTGTCTTTCTAAACGAATATTATCCATTCTTCCAATACCAATGATAGCTAAGCCGCCTAGTTCTTTAAC
>CAVCCE010000249.1:0-2803 GCA_963600555.1 Duodenibacillus sp. | reverse complement strand
ATCTAATGCAGATACTTGTTTTCTTGCATCCTGTAATTTTGCTTCTGAAATTTGGATATCAGTAGAATACATTGTTGCTTTTGTTTCTACATCAAACAATGTTTGATTCAAAGATTCAATTTCTTTATTAGCTTCATCAATTTCATTTACCAATACAGTAATTTCAATTTCTTCTAATCTAGCTTTCTTTTCTCGATAGATTTCAGCTTTTCTTGCTTGTCGCTTTAAAGGTGAAACTTGTTTTTCAAGTTCATTTAAGATATCAGTAGAACGTTCCAAATTATCTTTAGTTCTTTCTAATTTAGATAAGCTTTCCAACTTTCTTTTCTTGTATTTTGCAACACCAGCAGCTTCTTCAAAGATACCTCTTCTATCAACAGGTTTTGCATCAGCAAAAGATACAACTGTACCCTGAGATATGATAGATAAAGAATCTTTTCCTAAACCTGTATCTAAAAATAAATCAACAATGTCTTTTAATCTTACATTGTTATGATCAATCAAATATTCAGCATCTCCTGAATCACGATATAAACGTCGAGTTACTTCAATTTCTTCTTTTTCTGTGTTTAAGATGTGATTACTATTATCAAAAACAAGTGTAACTTCAGCCATATTAACTTTTCTACGATCAGCACTACCAGCAAAAATGACATCATTCATCTTTTCACCACGCATGCTCTTCGCACTTTGTTCACCAAGGACCCATCTAACAGCATCAGTAATGTTAGATTTACCACAGCCATTAGGACCTACGACACCTGTAATTGGACTATCAAATGAGATGATTGTTTTATCCGCAAAGCTTTTAAAACCTTGCATTTCAATTCTTTTTAAAAACATGAAACTCTCCTTTAATCCACAAAAAATTATACCAAAAAAACCGCATTAAATAAATAAAAAGCGGACTTTTCCGCTTTGTGAAATTTTTACTTTTTTTCTTCTAAAAGTGAAACGATTTTTTCAAGAGCAATTAGTTCATCACTTTTCTTTGGTTCTTCTTCCACTTTTTCAACTTCAGGATGTAATAAATGATTTAATTTATTCAAAGTTCTTACGATCATAAATAATACGAATGCCATAATGATAAAGTTGATTACAGCAGTAATAAATTTACCATAAGCCAAAGTAGCACCATTAATATTAACGGATAATGAATCAAAGTTCATTCCAGCCACCGTACCAAGTAATGGTGAAATGATATCTGATACAAGAGAAGAAACGATTGACTGAAAAGCAGCACCAATAATGACACCAACAGCCATATCCATAACATTTCCTTTTAACGCAAATTCTTTAAATTCTTCTAAAAACTTCTTCATAACACTCCTTTAAGATTTGTTTATCTTTCTCTTCACGCAATATTAAATATGAACCATAACAATAAGGATTTTTAGAAACATAAACTTCAGGTTCTAATATCTCTGTAATACCATCTTTTTGATTCACATCGTAAATATTATGATTTAAATCCGTAATCTTATCAATCGGTTCATTTACAAATTTATCCTTAATGTACATTGCTACACGTTTCCCATACACCAAACGATATGTTTTAGGAATAAAACCATATCTTTTTTTAAACGCTTCTAAAGTATTTTCTATTTGTGAATTATCCATTTCACTAGAAAATATTACGCCTGATACGCCTTTATTTAAAACATAAGCTAAAGCATATGAGTTAGCTATATTCATAGTCATGCCACCAATACAATCATATAGTTCATTGTTTAAATCACAAACGCTTGAAATTATTGTATTCGTCAAAACATTATGCTTTTCATTATTCTCATCAATAACTGGTAGTATACTTTGTTCAAATCGATGATATCCTTTTATTTCATTTTCTTCTTTATGAATACATTCACTTTCATATATGATCTTAGAAAGTTCTGCATTGTTATCTTTTAATTCAACAGAATATTCTTTTTTACCTTTATTTACTCTATATATAGAACGAGATTGATCTAGTAGTTCAAAAGCTTGTCTTCTAGTTTCATTCATCAAAGAAACAGGTATAAAAACATCTTCTAGTACTCCATCTATATCATGAACAGTATAAGGATAATCTCCTGTCTTCTTTAGTGATTTAACAACAGTATCTTTTGAAATAGGAGCATTTTTTGCCTTTTCAATGATTTGTTCAGATGTTTGTGTAATCGTATGTCCTTTTTCATCTTTAATCGTAATCAAGAAAGGTCTACCAACCTTTGCTTCGTAAGAAATAGAAACAGGAATTTTTTTGGAATCGTTTATAATTTGATCATCGATCCAAGATATCAATTTTGTATCGGTTGTTTTACGTAAAGACTGTCCTTTTTTTGGAAGAGGTTCATTTGGACATGAAATCCAAACAATTTCACCCTTACCAGCATGATTTACTAACATATCATTTTTATAGATCTTATTGGCAGTTAGACCAGTATCATGTGGCGTATTTATAATTCTTAATCCATCATGTTGATTTAATTCTTTTGAAAGTTTCACTTGAACTCTACCATTTCGATAAGAAAGAACTTTACCAATTTCAATACCTTGATGATTTGGTCTATATTGACTCATTCTATCTTGAACTTGTGTATGGAATATATGTCCATAAGAAAAGCCACGATAAAACATATATTCCAATTGTTCCATTCTTTCTTTTGAAATCTTGTATGGACGATGTTCATAATATGCATCAATTGCTTCTCTAAATGTACGTGTTACAAGCCATACATATTCACTTCTTTTCATTCTTCCTTCTATTTTCAAAGATGCAACCCCTGCATCTAATAGTTCAGGTAAACGATCAATGATATTC
>CAVCCE010000248.1:0-2813 GCA_963600555.1 Duodenibacillus sp. | reverse complement strand
GAGCGATCCCTATTAGGGAGTGAATATAAGGAGGAAAAATTCATGGCAAAGAACTCTGTAAGAATTCGTTTGAAGGCTTACGAGAACAGAAGCTTGGATGCAGCAAGCGAAAAAATCGTTAAAACTGCAACAAGTCACGGCGCAAAGAAAATCGTCGGTCCTGTTCCGCTGCCTACTGAACGTGAGGTTGTAACAATCTTGCGTGCAGTTCACAAGTATAAGGATTCTCGTGAACAATTCGAGATCCGTACACACAAGAGATTGATTGAAATTATCGGCCCAAGCGCAGAAACAATCGATGCATTATCAAGATTGGATCTACCTTCTGGAGTTGATATTGAAATCAAGCTTTAAGAAAGGAATCGGGTGAAAGTAAATGAAAGGTATTTTAGGACGTAAGCTTGGTATGACTCAAGTCTTCACGATCGAAGGAACACTGATTCCTGTTACTGTCGTTGAAGTAAAGCCAAACGTCGTACTTCAAAAGAAGACAAAGGATGTTGATGGCTACGAAGCAGTTCAGCTTGGTTATGAAGATGTTAAAGAACATCGTTCAAACAAACCTGCAATTGGACATGCTAAGAAGGCTAACACAGCTCCTAAGAAGTTCATCAAGGAATTCAACTATGATGAAATGCTAAACCTAGAAGTTGGTTCTGAAGTTAAAGCAGACATCTTCAAGGCAGGCGATATGGTAGATGTTCAAGGTACTTCTAAAGGACATGGTTACAACGGTACAATCGTTCGTAACAATGCAAAGATGGGACCTAAATCACACGGTGGTTCTAAGAACATCAGACACCAAGGTTCATTAGCTACTAATGGACGTAACAACGGTGTAGTTAACAAGGGTACAGTAATGCCTGGTCAGTATGGTGGATATACAACAACTAACCAGAACCTTGAAATCGTTAAGGTTGATGCAGAAGAAGGATATATCCTTGTTAAGGGTAACGTTCCAGGACCAAAGAGAGGTCTTGTAACAATCCATACAACAGTAAAACCTAAGAAGGAAGTTACAGCTGTAGAACTTATCTCTTATGAAGGTGCTTCAGTTGAAGAAGAACTTGAAAAGGTTGAAGAAACAATCAATGAAGAATTAGCTGCAGAAACAGCTAACGAAGGAAAGTGAGGATAAAGCATGGCACAGATTGATGTATTTAATCAGGAAGCAAAATCTGTTAAGCAGATCGAACTCGCTGATGCGGTCTTCGCTGTTGAACCAAACCAGCAGGCAATCTATGATGCGATTCTTGCTTACCAGGCAGGCTTAAGACAAGGTACACATAGTACTTTAACAAGAAGCTTCGTATCTGGAACAGGTAAGAAGCCATTCCGTCAGAAGGGTACTGGTCGTGCTCGTCAGGGTTCCACTAGAGCTACTCAGTGGAGAGGCGGCGCAATCGCATTCGGACCACATCCTAGAAAGTACAACTTAAAGACAAACCGTAAGGTTAGAAGATTAGCTCTTCGTTCAGCATTAAGCGAAAAGGTAGCTGCTTCTGATCTAACAGTATTAGAAAATCTCAACTTTGATGAGATCAAAACAAAGAAGGCTGTAGCACTTCTTGCTGCATTCGGATTTGAAAGAAAGACATTATTCGTTGCTGATGCATCTGAAGATTTCGACAATGCTTATCTTTCAATGAGAAACATTCCTAATGCAACATTAGTTACAGTTTCTAGCTTAAATGTCTATGACATCGTGAATGCAGATAAGATCGTATTCACAGAAGCTGCTGCTACTAAGGCAGGGGAGGTGTTCGCATGAGCGCACGTGATATTATCGTAAGACCAATTATCACAGAAAAGACAGCTGTTGCTGCTAGCGACAACAACACAGTAACATTTGAAGTTGCTAAGAGTGCTAACAAGACAGCTATTGCACAGGCAGTTAATGAAATCTATCATGTTAAGCCTGTATCTGTAAATACAGTAAACGTACATCCAAAGACAAGACGTGTTGGACGTTACGAAGGTAAGACAAGAGCTTATAAAAAGGCTTATGTCAAGCTCGCTGAAGGTGATTCAATCAACGTATTCGGCGAGAACAATGACTAATCAAAATTAGTTAAAATATCGGAGGAAATCGCTATCTCCGGATAAATGCGAAAGGAAAGAAAAAATGGCAATCGTAAAATACAAGCCAACCTCTAACGGACGCAGAAATATGACTTCTTTGAGCAATGACCGTATTACAAAGTCAACTCCAGAAAAGTCATTACTTGCTCCATTAAATAAGAAGGGTGGCCGCGGCAATACAGGCCGTATCACTTCCCGCCATCAAGGTGGAGGTGCTAAGCAGAAGTACAGAATTATTGACTTCAAGAGAAATAAGGATAATGTTCCAGCAGTTGTAGCTGCTATTGAATACGATCCAAACAGAAATGCAAACATCGCTTTACTTCACTATGCTGATGGTGAAAAGAGATACATCATTGCTCCAGCTGACTTAAATGTTGGTGACAAGGTTGTTTCTGGTGAAGCATGTGATATTAAGATTGGTAACGCAATGCCTCTTAAGAGCATTCCAGATGGAACATTCGTTCACAACGTTGAATTGATCGCTGGTAAGGGTGGCCAGATGGCAAGAGCTGCTGGTTGTTCTGCTCAGATCTTAGGTTCTGAAGGCGGATTCGTTACATTAAGACTCTCTTCCGGTGAAGTTAGAAGAGTTCATGATAACTGCCGTGCTACAGTTGGTGTAGTAGGTAATGGTGATTACTCTTTAGTTAACTGGGGTAAAGCTGGTAGAGTTAGACACTTAGGTGTTCGTCCTCATGTTAGAGGTTCAGCAATGAACCCTGTAGATC
>CAVCCE010000247.1:0-2819 GCA_963600555.1 Duodenibacillus sp. | reverse complement strand
TGATACATATGTTCATATGAATTCATGGTTCCACTACGCTAAGCTTTATGCAGCTGCGACTGGTTGTATTGGATTTATGGTCATCAAATACAAGTGGGGAAAACTTGGTAAAGCCAAATGGTTTAAAGCATTCCCATTTGTAATCGTAGCCATCAATATCTTGATTGCGGTTGCTTCCGATTTCGAAAGTGCGATTCGTTCTGGATCATTATCTGGTGGATGGTGGTATTCATCCGAAGGTGTTTGGTTATATGGAGGATGGTGGAATGTCATTAATGGCGTCGCAGGAATCATCAATATCTTCTGTATGACAGCTTGGTGGAGCATTTATACATCAAAGGATCAGAAAGATATGTTATGGCCTGATATGACTTGGGTCTATATCTTAGCTTATGATGTATGGAACTTCCAATACACATATCTAAACTTACCAACACATGCTTGGTATTGTGGTCTAGCTTTATTACTAGCTCCAACATTTGCGAACTTCTTATGGAATAAAGGTGGATGGATCCAAAATAGAGCGAATACATTAGCTATCTGGTGTATGTTCGCACAAGTATTTCCAATGTTCCAAGATGGTTCTGTATTCTCTGTAGTTCCTGTATTGTATAAAGAAGGTACGATTGCGGCAGCTACAACAGCTGGTAGTGTTCCAGTACTTGGTACTGTCAGTATGCAGGGATTCATCTCGATACTAGCATTAGCTATCAATGTATTAGCTTTAGGCTTTATCATCAAGAAGTCTATTGCATCAAAGAAGAATCCTTATAAACATGATGTGTTTGTTGATCAAAAGGACTTCATTGAAGCAATGTCTAGAGCTGAACAACAATGATTTAATAAAAAGAACCGAAAGGTTCTTTTTATGTGGAATAATATTTCTGTTAAATAGGTGTAAAATGATTAGTATCGTTTAGGGGGAAAGTAATATGAAGGGTAGTATGATTCAAGGAAATCCTTTGAAACTGATTTTAAGTTTCTCATTACCTTTGTTGTTAGGTAATTTATTCCAACAAACTTATAACATGGTAGATGCGGCTATCGTAGGACAGACACTAGGTTCTAATGCATTAGCTGCAGTTGGCGCAAGTTCTTCCGTGCAGTTTTTGGTATTAGGTTTTTGTATGGGAACATGCATTGGATTTGGTATTCCTGTAGCACAAAGATTTGGTGCTGAAGATCTTGAAGGAATGAGAAAGTATGTCTATGGTGGTGCAGTATTATCAGTAATCACAGCTATCGTTATGGCAGTCGCTACTACACTATTGTGTGGTTGGATCTTAGATATCTTACAAGTACCTTCTGAAATATTCCAACAAGCATATAATTATCTAGTTGTGATCTTTATTGGTATTCCTTGTACGATCTTATATAACTTTCTATCTAGTATCTTACGTGCAATTGGTGATAGTAAGACACCATTCTTATTTCTAGCTATTTCTGCAGTATTGAATATCTTCTTAGATTTATTCTGTATCATTGTATTGAAATGGGATGTCATGGGTGCTTCCATTGCGACAATCGTATCACAAGGTATTTCAGGACTATTATGTTTGATTTTGATCATTCGTAAGTTTCCTATCTTGCATCCTCATAAAGAAGATCGTCACTTTGATAAATCTATTTCTAAAGATCTACTTATCATGGGTATGCCTATGGGATTACAATATTCCATTACTGCGATTGGTTCTATGGTCATGCAGAGTGCAAACAATGGACTTGGAACGATCTATGTATCTGGATTTACTGCTGGTATGAAGATCAAACAGTTTATGATGTGTCCTTTTGATGCATTGGCTACTGCAGTATCTACATTTGCTTCACAGAACTATGGAGCTAACAAGATGGACCGTGTTAAAAAAGGAATCAAACAAGGTTGCTTCGTTGGCATAGGATATGGATTACTATCAGGTGCTATTATGATCTTGTTTGGTAGAACATTATCATTATTGTTTGTATCTTCTAGTGAAACTGCAGTATTAGATGCATCTTATCTCTATGTAAGAAGAATGGGATTATTCTGGTGGTCTTTAGGTATCTTGAATGTATTAAGAACATCTGTACAAGGATTAGGTTATGCACCACGTGCTGTTATGGGTGGTGTCATTGAAATGATCTGTAGATGTGTAATGGCACTCTTTGTGGTACCAATCTTCAAGTATGACGCTATCACATTCTGTGATCAATCTGCATGGCTTGGAGCTTGTATCTATATTATCCCTGTATGTATCTTAACAATTAGAGAAATAGAAGAAAAACAAAAAGCATTAGATGAATTAACTGTTAGATAAATTTCTAACAGTTTTTTTTGAATACAAAAAAGAGGTAGAACAATTTTCTACCTCTTAGAAATCACAAGTATCTGGATTGATATTCTCTGGACCATAGTTCTTCATGACATCCAAGAACTTCATATCTTCATCTGTGATATCAAAATCAAAAGCATTAAAGTATTCTTTTAATTCTTCTACATCTTTACCAGAACATAATGAAATACATTCTTTTTCTAGATGATATCTTGTCGCAATACAATGTGGTGTTGTCTTGTATTTTCTAGCGAATATTTCTAATTCGTTAGAATTTAAGATAGCTTCATAGTGTGGTGGAAGGAAACCTTCTGTTTGAATGTTATGTTCATTAGCACAATAAAGATTTTCTTCAAAAGGGAAACCAGGATAGATTCTTGCTTGGTTTACCATAGGTGCGATTTCACTCTTTTCTAGACAGAATTCAATATGTCTACCTTCATAGTTCGCTACACCAATAGCACTAGCTTTTCCTTCTTTATAGATTGTTTCTAAAGCTTTCCATGTTTC
>CAVCCE010000246.1:0-2828 GCA_963600555.1 Duodenibacillus sp. | reverse complement strand
ATTCAACGATTCCTGCATTAGAAAAGAAAATCAAAGATTCTATGAATTCTGATACAGAAGAATCAACAGATTCAATGTTGAAACGAGTCGTTGATGAAGAAGAAATCAATGAAATCGTATCTAGATGGACACACATTGATATCTCTAGACTAAAGAGTTCAGAAAAAGATAAGATCTTACATCTTAAAGATTTCTTATCGAATAGAGTCATGGGACAAGATGAAGCATTGGAATTAGTAACGGATGCAATCATGCGTTCTAAAGCAAATATCCAAGATGAAAATAGACCTTTAGGTTCCTTCTTGTTCTTAGGACCTACAGGTGTAGGTAAAACAGAAGTAGCCAAAGCTTTAGCTCAACAACTCTTTGATGATGAATCTAATATCATTCGTATCGATATGAGTGAATATATGGAGAAGTTCAGCGTATCAAGATTGATTGGTGCTCCTCCAGGATATGTTGGTTATGAAGAAGGTGGACAGTTAACAGAAGCTGTTCGTAGACATCCATACTCTATCGTTCTCTTAGATGAAGTAGAAAAAGCACATCCAGATGTATTTAATACATTATTACAGATCTTAGACGATGGAAGAATCACAGATTCTAAAGGTGTTACTGTAGACTTCAAGAATACAATCATCATCATGACAAGTAATCTTGGTTCTGATTATGCTTTTGAAACGGATGAAGTAGAAAGAAAGAAGCATTATGAACAAGCTGTTCAAGGTTTCTTTAAACCAGAATTTGTTAACCGTATTGATGAAATCATTGTATTCAATGCTTTAGGTGTTGAAGTACAGAAGAAGATCGCTGATAAGTTCTTGAAGCTTTTATCAGATAGATTAGAAGAAAAAGATATTCATCTAGAAGTTACTGATAAGGCAAAAGAAAGAATCATTCAATTGGGTGTAGATACACAATTTGGTGCTAGACCTATGAGAAGACATATCCAAAGAGCTATTGAAACAGAAGTAGCCAAAGTCATTCTATCTACAGATAATATTACAAATAAGACTATCGTAGTAGATGCTGATGATAATCAATATCTATTCTCAGTTAAGTAAAAGATGCCAACCAAGGCATCTTTTCTTATACACAATATTCATACTCTAAGCACATAACGATCATCATTACCATGATTTCATTCTTGATATCTTTGATCTTGATTCGATAACTACCGTTATATCCTAAATATAGCAACTCAGCAATTTCATTACCTGATCTATCTTCTATCAAGAAATCAGAACTCATGACTTGTCTAGTAATGATCCAATCTTGAAAGAGATATGTTCTAGTCAATGTTTCTCTTTTACATGTTCTCATAGAAGTAAAAGGTTGATTGCCCATCTTGATATCAAAATCTATTGGATTACTTTCACATTTGATATGTCTTTTAGGATTTCTGTTGATTGTACATGTAGCTATCACAAAACCATCTTTTTCTTGAAGCTGGAAGTAATTTTTAGAGAATAATGGAGTAACTTGAAAGATATCGTACTTAATTTCTTCATCATTATAAACATTTAAAAAAATGTTTTTTTCATACTGATCAAGTTCAATTGTCAAAATATCATCGAATTCAGCATCATGTAATTCTTTTCTTTTTTCAATGTTATCTTGTGCTTTTTTAACGTAATTATTGGTAATATCACTAATTTGATTCACAGTATTTTCAATAATAGGACTCGCTTTTTTAGAAATTTCATCTGTAATATCAACTAAATCTTTAAATATCCTTTTCATAACCGCTCTCCATAACTAGTATAACATTGACCGAAAATACAAGGAAACACGAATATTTATGTTATAATATCCACATTGACTTAGGGAGAATTAATTATGAGTTTATCAATGAGCGATATTTTGAATATTGTGATTGGTGTAGTATTCATAGGATTATCTATACCCATTATTTATTCGATGGAGAAAGCTAAGTGGTAAAGTAATCATTGCTGATCAACAATGGTCTACGATGAGAATTCTATTCTTAGCAATTGGTGTGTTATCTATCATTACAATGATTACACAAGGTGCTAGCATGTCTATGTTTGATATCTTTAGACTAACTGGTACGATCATCGCAGTATCTATCTACATGGTAGTAAGAGATGGTGTTGGTGAAGAAGGAATGGTAGCTGGAGGAAAGCTATATCCTTGGAGTGAAGTAAGAGCGTATGACTTTGAACAACGTAAGAACGTTGTAGCTGTATACTTTACTGTTGAATCACAGAATGATAGTAAACCTGATGATTATAGAACTAAAGAATTAGACTTCAGTAATGAGGATGAAGATCTATTAATGGAATTCTTAGAAAATAATCTAGGTAGAAAATATACAAGAATGAAGAAGAAAACAAAGTAATGGAAGGAGAAGGAATGATGAAGAATATTATTAAGAAGTGTTTAACATTTGTATTATCTACATTCATGGTCTTTGGTTGTCTTAACCTTACTGTAAACGCTAAGGGGGGGAATAATAGCTACAAAGATTCATATGAAATTTGTGTAGGTGAACAAATTTCAATTGAAGGTTCCAGGAGTTTTGGGGGAAATGAATGGTCTTTATATAATAGTGATTCAACTATTGTTTCATTAACTAGCAAAGATCAGCAAACTGTTAAGGTGACAGGTAATAAAACAGGTACTGTCACTTTAACACATTCATATTATGGCGATTATTTTCACCATCAAACTAGAAGTGAATATTTTACAGTAACTGTTACTGGTTCAACTGTTAAAGCATATGTCTATGTAAATGGTAAGGATGAAAATGGAAATCCATATTCCGATGAAGCTCTAAAAGTTTTGGGAATTGATAAAAGCACATT
>CAVCCE010000245.1:0-2832 GCA_963600555.1 Duodenibacillus sp. | reverse complement strand
CTCTTAGATAATGATC
Organism: Duodenibacillus sp.; assembly: GCA_963600555.1. Lineage (GTDB taxonomy): Bacteria > Bacillota_I > Bacilli_A > Erysipelotrichales > Erysipelotrichaceae > Bulleidia. The sequence continues at coordinate 2,816 of CAVCCE010000245.1, read as the reverse complement.
TAGATACCCTTTTCTAACACCTTCATTTACCGCATCCTTCAAACTTCCTCCAACAAGATGTACATCTTGTCCAATATGAAGCCAAACAATCATTAGACCTGTGTCTTGACATAATGGAATCTGTTCTTTTTCCGCAATCTCAGCATTCTCCTTCAACATTTCCATCACAGCTTTTGATCTTTCATTTGTTTCTTTTTTAGCACTTTCTTGGATTGCCTGTAAGATATCTTGATGATAAACACATGCAATCTTCCCTGCCATTTCAATGATAGCTTCTTTTATTTGATTAACATCTATCTCTTTCATACAACAATCATATCATTTTCTAACTTTTTATATATACAATCTTGATTTTAAGATAATGTGGTACTAAAATATTTAGCAGTCATTCAATAAGAGTGCTAAGGAGGAAATGTTATGGCAAAGAAACAGTTTAAGGCTGAATCAAAACGTTTGTTAGAATTGATGATCAATTCAATCTACACAAACAAAGAGATATTCTTGAGAGAATTGATTTCTAATGCATCTGACGCACTGGATAAAAGACACTACGTTTCTCTTACAGATAAAGAAAATAAAGTAGCGAAAAAAGATCTCAAGATTACGATTGAAAGACATAAAGATACTAGACAATTAGTGATTGAAGATTCTGGTATCGGTATGACGAATGAAGAATTAGAAAAGAATCTAGGTACGATTGCGAAGAGTGGTTCTGCAGAATTCCGTGAACAATTTGAAAATGCAAAGAAGAATACAGATATCATTGGACAATTTGGTGTAGGTTTCTATAGTGCATTCATGGTCGCAAAACGTATTTTAGTAGAGACAAAGTCTATCAATTCTGATAAGGCATATAGTTGGTCTTCTTCTGGTGAAGATGGATATGTTATTTCTGAAATTGATAAATCATCTTATGGTACAAGAATCACATTAGATCTTAAGGATGATACAGATGATGTAAACTATTCTGAATACTTAGAAGAATGGAAGATCAAGGAACTTATCAAGAAGTATAGTAACTATGTGCGTTATCCAATTGAAATGGAATGTACAAAACACATTCCTGATCCAACAGATGATAAGAAAACAATTGAATCACAAGAAGTAGAAACTTTAAATTCCATGGTTCCTTTATGGAAAAAACAAAAGTCTAAGATTTCTGAAGAAGATTACAATGAATTCTATAAATCAAAATTCAATGATTGGGAAGATCCTCAAAAAGTCATTCACTATAGTGTTGAAGGAAATATCTCTTATACAGCATTGTTATATATTCCCTCTAAAACACCATATAACTTCTATTACACAGATTATGAACCAGGATTAGAACTCTATTGTAAGAATGTATTTATCATGGATAAAGTCAAAGACTTGATTCCTTCTTACTTTAGATTTGTTAAAGGACTTGTAGATAGCGATGATCTAAACTTGAACATCTCTAGAGAAATCCTTCAACAAGATCGTCAAGTCAAGATGATGGCAAAGTCCATTGAAACTAAGATTTCTTCTGCATTAAAAGAAATGTTAGAAAAAGACCGTGAAGGTTATGAAAAATTCTTCGAGAACTTTGGTCTAAATCTAAAAGCAGGTATCTTCTCTGATTATGGTGTCAATAAAGATAAGTTACAAGATTTCATGATCTTCAGAAGTTCAAAAGAAGGCAAGTACGTTACATTGAAAGAATATGTTGAACGTATGGATAAAGATCAAACTTCTATTTACTACGCTGTAGGTAAGAGTATTGAAGAAATCCAAAACCTTCCAGCAATGGGCAAACTCAAAGAAAAAGGTTATGAAGTTCTTTACTTCTTAGATGAAAGAGATGAATTCGTAGCTTCTACGATCATGAACTATTCTGAAAAGCCATTCAAGTCAGTCAATAAAGGTGACTTAGATCTAGAAAATGAAGAAGAAAAGAAAGCAAGAGAAGAAAAAGCAGAACAAAACAAAGATCTCTTAACTTCTATGAAAGAATCATTAGGTGATAAAGTTAAAGAAGTTCGTTTATCTTCTAGATTAACTGATGAAGCAGCATGTGTTGTTGCGGATGAAGGTATGTCTCTTGAAATGGAGAAATATTTATCTACTGATCCAATGTCTAAAGGTCAGCCAATGAAGGCTATCAAGATCCTAGAACTCAATCCAGATCACCCTCTATTTTCTAAACTACAACAATTAGAAAAAGATGATCCAGATACGCTTAAAAAATACACTTCCGTTCTATACGATCAATCCTTATTAGCACAAGGTCTAACTATCGACGATACAAAAGAATACGCTAAGAATATTACTGATCTAATGATGAAGTAAGTAAAAAAAACAAGGTTGAATGAATTATTCAGCCTTGTTTTTAAATTGCATTTGAGAAAATATGATTGCGAAGAATACTAAGATACATCCAATCAATTCTTTCGTACTCAATACTTCATGTAATAGAATTGCTCCTGCCAATGCCGCAAATACCGACTCTAATGATAAGATCATTCCCGCAATAGAAGGATCTGCATCTTTTTGTCCTACGATCTGTAACGTATATCCTGCTCCACTAGATAAGATACCAGCATACAAAATTGGTACTGCAGCTTGTAAGATATTTGAAATATCAGGTTTTTCAATCACTAGCATTGGAATCAAACAAAAGATTCCAGAAGTTAAGAATTGGATACAACTTAATCTTATTCCATCTACCTTCTCTACAAAATGATCTACGATAAGAATATGGAATGAGAACATCAACGCACAGATCAACACCAAGATATCACCGTACGCAATTGAGAAATCTTCATTCACGCATAAGAAATACATCCCAACAATAG
>CAVCCE010000244.1:0-2833 GCA_963600555.1 Duodenibacillus sp. | reverse complement strand
GAGATCATCAATGAAGATAATCATGGACATCTCATCAATGATGAAAATCCATACAGCGGCTATCTTCAGACTTTGCAGAATTTTGCACACAATGTCAATTACACATTGCAAGCAAATAAAGCACCAAGTAAACATTATACAGATGAAGAAATTGATGCTTTTATTGAAGAGTTAAATAAGACTTTTGGATTAGAAACAGATTCTAATACAGTTCTATTAACTCCCGATGATGAAGAAGCACTTAGTGCTTTGAGTGAATGTGGGTTTGAAAGAATGCATGCTTGTCAGTTTCTTAACTTTGGATTTGGTAGATTACCAAAAGAATCTTTTAAGAAATTAAGTATGTATGAAGATGAAATCTTCGTTCATCATCATGTACATCAGAATGAACAATATATCTGGATGTTATATGTAACATCAGATTCATATGTTGATAAAGTTCGTAAGATCTTTAAAGATCTATACTTTGAACCAATTGATATTCCAACAATTGATGTGAAAAAACAATTGGAAAAATATAAGGATCAAATTGATGATATTTATGCTTACTGTAGTGAAGAAAATAGTATTCATGAATTGTATCCTTATGTAGCTGGTATCAATGAAAAGTATCTATTAAGTGGATTTGTTAAGGCTAGTGAAGTAGATGATTATAAGAAAATCTTTGACAATATTCCAGTTGAATTTGATGTGAAAGATCCAGAAGAAGTAAGTGAATTAGAATGTCCTACATTACTACAGAATAACTGGTTTACAAGACCATTTGAATTATTCTTAGGAATGTATGGTGTTCCTAAATATACAGATTTTGATCCAACAGGATTTATGGCTGTTACGTATTGTTTATTGTTTGGAATCATGTTTGGTGATTTAGGACAAGGACTTGTCTTATTCATCATTGGACTTGTGTTCGCAAAGAAGGGCCAGCTATTTGGAATCATTAATCGTTGTGGTATTACATCAATGATCTTTGGATTCTTGTTTGGTTCTGTATTTGGATATGAAGATGCATTAAATCCTATTCATCAATCACTATTCGGTGTAAGAGAAAAGTTATTTGATGTCATGGATCAAAATAGCACAATGGTACTATTGATTGGTGCTATCGCAATTGGTGCCGTGTTGATCTTGATTACACAATGTATGAATATTGTGAATCGTTTCAAACATAAACAATTGGGAGAAGCATTGTTCTCACAGAATGGTATCGCAGGACTTGTATTCTACGGTGGAATCGTATTCGCAATCGTTGCGACAATGTTACTACAGTGGAATATCTTAAACCCTGTATATATCGTAATCTTCTTTGTTCTACCAGTTATTAGCTTTGTTATGAAAGAACCTTTAAGTAATGCAGTAGAACATAAGGAAGTTAAACCTAAAGAAGGATGGGGCGGATACATTACACAATCTATATTTGAATTGATTGATGTATTACTTACATTCGTTACAAACTCAATGTCTTATTTGAGAGTTGGTGGCTTCGTATTAAGCCATGCTGGTATGATGCTTGTCGTTATGACACTTGTTGAAATGACAGGAAGTGCCGGAATTGCAGTGGTGATCTTTGGTAACATCTTTGTTATGGTTCTAGAAGGTCTCATTGTTGGTATTCAGACATTACGTCTTGAATATTATGAAATGTTCTCCAGATATTATGATGCTGGAGGAGTTCAGTTTAATGCTTTATCTGCTAATGTTGCAGAGTAATCAATAGATAGATAAATAAATCTAAAGGAGAAATTTAAAATGTTAAATGCTATTGAAATGTTATTACCATTGATCGCAGTTATTCTTATTGTTGGTCCACTCGCTTTAATTTGTTCAGGAAAAATGAATGTTAAGAATGCTAAAACAAGAATGTTAGCTCAAGTTGCTATTTTCTGTGGTGTATTTGCTGTTATGGTAGTTTTCCAAGCAAATCGTTTCACAGCTCTTGCTGAAGAAGCTACTGCTGCTACAGATGCTTCTAGAGGTCTTGGTTTCATCGCTGCTGCTATTGCCGTAGGTTGTTCTTGTATCGGTGCTGGTTGGGCCGTTGCTAAAGCTGCTCCAGCTGCATTAGGTGCTGTTAGTGAAAATCCAGATAACTTCGGTCGTGCTATTATCTTCGTTGCCTTAGGTGAAGGTGTTGCTATCTACGGTTTGTTGATTTCTATTTTGATTCTAAATAATCTTTAATTTATGAGAAGCTACGTCATCAGCGACAATACCGATACAGTAATGGGCATGCGCCTAGCTGGTATCGAAGGTGAGGTCATCAAAGGACGTGACAATATTCTTCATCGTCTAGATGAATTGATCCATACAGAGGATATTGCCATTATTCTGATGACTACAATAACGATAGAAGAGGTTAGTGATATCGTTTCTGAATATAAGATGAATCTCGCAAAACCTCTTATTGTTGAAATTCCTGACAGACATGGTTCTGGAAATATTGGTGAATCTATCAATAAATATATTTCTGAAGCCATTGGTGTCAAATTATGAGGTGAATACAGATGGAAGACTACGAGGGAAAGTTACTTGAAGAAATCGCAGCTGACGTTAGAAGTAATGCAGAACTTGTTGAAAAAATGGTCAATCAAGAAAATGATGCATTACGTAACGATCAGGTTCGTTTCTATAAAGAAGGATTGCTCAAAGAAACTTCTACATATTTAGAAGGTGAACTAAAAGAAGCTCGCCTCTATGCAGCTACAAAGTCTTCTCATGATAAGTTAGATACGAAGAAGAAGTTATTAGAACTTCGTGGAAACTTTGTGAATGAGCTAATGAATGAAGTTACAGATGAGCTAAAGAAATTTGTTAAGAGTGATGAATATAAAGA
>CAVCCE010000243.1:0-2834 GCA_963600555.1 Duodenibacillus sp. | reverse complement strand
ATGCGGTACTCTATGAAACAAGAATCCCACTACTTTAGTGGTGGGAGTGTCAACACCATTAAACAAAAATGCAATCTATAGACAATATAAAAAGTATTTAGGAGTAGATGATATGACTGCGAAGAATATGTCTCAATTAACATGCGGCTTTTCTTATGCGTATCAGCTACTTGGTTCACTTGTGTGGGAAAACAACAAAAAATATTCTAATAAGTTATTAGAGCGATATGATGAACAATTATTCGATATGGTCTATGACAAAATATCAACAGAACTTACTGATAAAGAATATGAAATCGTTAGTTATATGGCATCTAGTGGGAAAATAGCAGTATCAGAAATCATGACTGGTTTAGAAATGGATAAGAGTACATTTTCTGTGTATAGAAAACGTTTGATGAAAAAGGGTATATTGGTTTCTGAAAGAAGGGGTACATTAGAAATTGCGTTACCTAGATTTGCGGAATATCTAGCACAATTTTAATCTAAGATATTTTCATGATGTTGATCTAAAAGAATATTTGTATCAATCACAGATAGTTGTTGGTTGATGGCATATTGAATGATAGCGTCTCTACTGCTTTTTGCGTATAAGATACCTTCTTTGGCTATCTCCAATGCGCGTTTTGTTTGTTCTGTATTGAAATGTGCAGCGATACATAAACGTAATATCTTATCTCTACTTGGTTTTTTGGTTCCATTTAGAATGTGATAACAATAGCTTCTTTCAATGCCAGAGTCTTCAATCAACTTACTTTTATCAAATGATGAAGTTAAAGAAGAATAATATTCTTGAAAAGATGAATATGTAGAATCTTCAATTGTTTGGATATAAGAAGAAAGAGATTTTTCGTCTTGTATAGTATGTAGTTTATTTTCTAGTTCTGATGTTTTAGTGTTTTTCATATAGGTTCCTTTTGTGTAAAATGATTGTACATGATTACACAGAAATATGAAATGATAGGAAATATCAATGATCATAAAAAGATCGTTAAGAATGAAAAGGGAAAGATTTGTTATTTAAAGATATTAGATAACTATAATCTTTCTGTTTTTGCTTGGTTGAAAGAACACCGAAATGAACATATCCCTACGATCATAGAATATGAAGAAAAAGAGAATCAATTAGAAGTAGTTGAATCCTATATTGAAGGAGTTACTTTAGAACAAATACTAAAACATGATATTTCTATCAAAGAAAGAAAAGAATTATTCTTTCAAATCTTAGATGGAATTTCATTCTTACATCATGCTTCACCAGCTATCATTCATAGAGATATCAAAACAACGAATATCATGATAGATAAGAATAATGTAGTAAAGATCATTGATTATGATGCAGCAAAGATCTATCAGAAGAATGAACCTAGAGATACTGTCTTATTAGGAACAGAAGGTGTAGCTGCACCAGAACAATATGGTTTTGGTGCAAGTGATACAAGAACTGATATCTATGCGTTAGGTATATTGATGCGTACAATGTTTCCTGATGATCTAAACATGTTGGAAATAGCAGATATTTGTACACAATTAAAACCTGAAGATCGTTTTCAAAGTGTAGAAGATTTGAAGAAAGCAATCATTCATAAACATTCTAAAAAAATAACAGGAATCAATATTCCTGGTTTTAGAGAAGGAAAGTTATGGCATATGATCTTGGCTATCGTAGGCTATGTGATGATCTATTTTATTTGTTTTACAGGAGAAGTGACAGTGAATGAGAAGGTCGTAACAAATCAATTGTTTATTTGGTTATATCGTTTTGATATTTTTTTCATGTGCTTGGGATGGTTAGATATCTTTACAAGTTGGACTGGTATCTTTAATGATTTTCCTTGGATCAAAGATCAGAACATCATTAAAAGGATCATTGGATATACGTTTGCGTGTATGTGTGTCGCTATGGTTGCAGGACTTGTACAAGGCCTATGTGAAGTTGTTTTAGGTGTGTCCTAATAGGACACCATTCCTGATTTACTAACTTCTAAAATGAAATAAAGAGAGGTTAGTTTTATGGAAAAACAAAAACAAGCATTCGCTATCGTAGCTTTGATATTAGGAATCATTGGATTAGTATTCTCATTCGTTCCTATTATCAATAACTTTGCATTTATTCTTGGAATCATTGGTTTGGTATTTGGTGTAATTGCGTTAATTACACATAACAAAAAAGGATTATCAATTGCGGGAATCGTAACAAGTGTTCTAGCAATCGTAATCACATTAGCTTTGCAAGCAACATGGTCGAAAGCATTAGATGACGCTACAGATAAATTGAATTCAAGTCTTGATGAAGCAAGTGAAGAACTAAGTGATATGTCTGGTGAAAATACAGATGAATTACTTGGTACGGTCGTAGATGTACAACTAGGTACATTTACTGCTGAAAGTGATGAGTATGGACTTGTTACGTCATCTTTACCAGTTACTGTAACAAATCTATCTGAAGATACAGCATCCTATTCCATTACGATCGAAGCAACAAATCCAGATGGAAGTAGAATCAATGTGGATTATGTATATGCGGATAGTTTGGGTAGTAATCAATCAATGACAAATGATGTATTTACATATATCTCTAGTGATGAATTAGAAACATATCAAAACGCTACATTTAAAGTATTAGAAGTATCAAAGTATTAAGAAATTCATCCACAATTATATGTTTATAACAATAGGTTTTCTGAGAAAGAAAACCTATTGTTTTTGTTTTGAAGCAGAAAGAAAAAGAAGAGAAGGAATTAAAACTTTTCCTTCTCTTAAAGTGATAGTTATGAGTGTTACAGATTTAATTGGTGTATTATCACTAATAACTTCAGTAATAGGTTTATGCT
>CAVCCE010000242.1:0-2850 GCA_963600555.1 Duodenibacillus sp. | reverse complement strand
ATCTAAAATATTATGTATACCACCATCTACGATTCGTTATTATGATTCTCAAGGTCTATTACCATGGTTAAAAAGAACAAATGGTAGAAGAATCTTTAGAGATAGTGATATTGGTACTTTGAAGTTGATTGAATGCTTAAAGAATACTGGCATGAGCATTCATGATATTAAAGAATACTTTGTATTAGCGAAACAAGGAGATAGTACACTTGTTGAAAGACAAGCACTTATCCTAAAACAAAAACAAGCAATTCTAGATCAAATTGAAAACTTGAAATTAGATCTAAAGACAATTGAACATAAAGAAAAATACTACAAAGAAGCTATTGAGGCTGGTACAGAAGCAATTCATCATAAAAAGAAATGACAATTATGCCATTTCTTTTTTTAATCAATCGTTTCTTGTACGTGTTTATCATAATCAAGTACATACAAATAGGAGTACATGATATTTAAGTAATATTCCATGGATGCACGAGAAAAGAATGCGGCGATACGATGCCCTTTATCTTCTTTTGCAGGTAAGAATAAGGCAATATCGCAGAGTTTCGCTAATTCACTTTCAGCATTAGCTGTAATGCAGATAGTAGGGACTTTTTGAGCTTTTAGCTGTTTTGCGTGATTGATCGTACTGTCTGTAGAACCAGAATACGATAACAATAAAGCACAATCATCTGTATGTAATGTTTTTGCGAGATGTCCTTGTTCTCCATAAACAGGAGTGACGATATAATTTGTTCCAGTTCGAGTCATACTTGCTTGAAATGCTAGACCAGCAAGATACGCATCACCAACACCAAAGATAGCGACATTCTTTGCATTTTTCATAAGATAACAAGCTTTCTGCATATCTTGAATAGAAAGTATCTTTTGTGTTTCTTCTAATGTCTGTATCGTAAGTTTTTTTAACTGTTGAGAAATCTCAGGAATACTATCATTTTTTGTGAATGGAAAGTTAGGATCTACATCTTGATAGTCAGGATTGGCACGTAATAATTCTTGAGATAAACGAAATTTAAATTGTTTAAAACCGGTTAGATTTAAACGTGAACATAGACGCATGATTGCGCTAGTAGAAGTATATGTTTTTAAAGCGAGTGATTGAATGGACATTTGTAAGATATCATCTTTATGAGAGAGGATATAATCTGCGATAACTTTTTCGTTTTCTGTAAAACCAACTTGTTCTTTTAATAATTCTTGTATACTCATGAAACTATTATAACAAAATTCCGGAATAAAATGTCGGAATAAATGAATGTAATTATAAAAAGTTTCGAAACAAGTTGCCAAGATTTGTTGAATCTGTTTTTGTTTTAGAAAAACATGATATTCTCTAATCAACAGAAAGAGGTTATGAAAAATGACAGAAAATAAAGGTGTTAAAATTGTTACAATTGGTGGTGGATCATCTTATACACCAGAACTTATGCAGGGTTTTATCAAGCGCTATGAACAGCTTCCAATCCGTGAAATCTGGCTCGTAGATATTGAGGATGGTAAAGAAAAATTAGAAATCGTTGGTGCGCTAGCTCAAAGAATGTGGGATGCTTCACCATATGATGTAAAGGTGCATCTTACTTTAGATCGTAGAGAAGCTCTAAAGGATGCTGATTTTGTTACTACACAATTCAGAGTTGGCTTGTTATATGCACGTATCAAGGATGAACGTATTCCTTTATCCCATGGAATGTTAGGGCAAGAAACAAATGGTGCTGGTGGCATGTTCAAGTTATTAAGAACTGCGCCTGTTATTAAAGGAATCGTAGAAGATATGAAGGAACTATGTCCTAATGCATGGCTCATCAACTTCACAAATCCTTCAGGAATGATTACAGAAACAGTTATTCGTCGATGTGGCTGGAAGAGATGTATTGGTTTATGTAATGTACCAGTAAATATTCAGATGCAAGAACCAAAGATGTTAGGAAAAGAAGAAGGAGATCTGAACTTTGAATTTGCGGGATTGAATCATTTCCATTATCACAGAGTATATGATGCGAAAACAGGTGAAAATGTCACAAAACAGATTGCTTACAAGATGATGGAAGATGATAAGAGCAACATGCAGAATATCCAAAATGAAAAGTTCTTATTAGATCATTTGCTCGCAATGGATTGTTTACCATGTGGATATCACCGCTACTACTATCTAACAAATGAAATGATGAAGAAAGAATTAGAAGACTTCGCAAAACATGAAACACGTGCAGAGAGTGTCAAAGAAGTAGAAAATCAATTATTTGAATTGTACAAAGATCCTTCATTACATGAAATGCCAGAACTTCTATCAAAACGTGGTGGTAAGTATTATAGTGATGCAGCGTGCGAGACAATCAGTGCTATCTATAATAACTCAGGAAAAGTGATGGTCGTTTCAACAGAAAATAGAGGCGCATTACCAGATCTACCAGCTGATGCGGTCGTAGAAGTTTCAGCTCGTATCACACGTAATGGTGCAGAACCTATTGCCTTTGGTCATATGGAACCAGCTGTTCGTGGTATGGTTCAATTAATGAAGGCTATGGAAGAAACAATTATTGAGGCTGCTTTAACAGGTAATTACAATAAAGCCTTAGAAGCATTCGAAATCAATCCTCTTGTTACACATGGTAAGTGTGCACAAGAAGTACTTGATGAAATGTTGGTTGCACATAAGAAGTATCTCCCTCAGTTTGCAGATAAGATTGCGGAACTTGAAGCAAATGGTGTGACTGTACAAGACGAAACAGCTAGAAAACTTTGCGAACAAGGACTTTAATCATGAAAAGTAGAAGAACGATAAAAGTTTTTCTACTTTTTTTATGGAATCTAGAAATTTCTTGTGAATAGTATATTAGGAGGGAACAA
>CAVCCE010000241.1:0-2850 GCA_963600555.1 Duodenibacillus sp. | reverse complement strand
CATTGGAAATGATAACCTACGTTTCTTGTAAAATCCGCATGTAAATTTAGACATCCGCATTTTAAGAGAGTATCATTTCCCTGGAAATATTCACAATAATACGTAGGTTTTTGAAAATATCAGAAGACAAAATGAATTTTTTCTGATAAAATAGACAATTGTCCGAGGAGGCAAACAAAATGAAAGTAAGACCATCTGTAAAACCGATTTGTGATAAGTGCAGAGTTATCAAACGCAAGGGCGTTGTAATGGTAATTTGCGAAAACCCTAAGCATAAACAAAGACAGGGTTAATTTAAAAAAGGGAAAAGGAGAATAAACTATGCCACGTTTTGCTGGTGTCGATATTCCACGTAACAAGGTTATTGGAGTATCCCTCACATATATTTATGGTATTGGACCTACAACAGCTAAGAAGATCTTAGCAGCTGCAGGTGTTGATGAAACAATCAGAGCATCTGAATTAACAGATGAACAAGAAACAGCTATTCGTAATCAGATTGATGCGATTAAGACAGAAGGTGACCTTCGTCTTGAAAGAAGACTTGATATTAAGAGACTAATGGAAATTGGCTCATATAGAGGTCTTCGTCACAGAAGAAGCTTACCAGTTCGTGGTCAGCGTACTAAGACAAACGCTCGTACAAGAAAAGGACCACGTCGTACGGTAGCTAATAAGAAGAAGTAATAGGAGGACGAAATGGCAGCTAATAAGAATAAAAAGGCCGTTACTCGTAAGAAGAAGGCTAAAAGAAATGTCGCTAAGGGCGTCGCTCATATCCATTCAACTTTCAACAATACAATCGTTACAATCACTGATGAAGCTGGTAACGCTGTATCTTGGAGTTCAGCTGGTGCATTAGGATATAAGGGTTCACGTAAGTCTACACCTTATGTTGCTCAGTTAGTATCTGAAGCAGCTGGTAAAGCTGCAGTTCAGCAGGGTATGAAATCCGTTGAAGTAAATGTTAAGGGTCCAGGTGCTGGACGTGAAGCTGCAGTTCGTTCACTGCAGACAGCTGGTTTAACAATCACAGCTATTAATGACGTTACACCAATCCCTCATAACGGATGCCGTCCACCAAAGAGACCACGTGGATAATAAACAAAAATAGGAGGATTGAAGCATGCAGAAATTTGAACGCGCTGATTTTGAAGTTAAAGAATACGTTGAATCAGAGAATTACGGTAAGTTTGTGCTATCTCCATTAGAGAGAGGCTTTGGAACAACTATCGGAAATGCGCTTCGCAGGGTCCTGCTGTCCTCCCTACCGGGAGCTGCGGTATTCTCAATCAAGGTTGATGGTGTGTATCATGAATTCACAACGATCCCTGGTATCAGAGAAGACGTTTCCATGATTATCCTTCAGTTGAAAAAGTTGATCATGACAATCGAAGATGATGATGTTTATGATTTACAAATTTCTGCTAAGGGACCATGTACAATTACAGCTGGAGACATCATTTGCCCAGCTCAGGTTGAAATCTTGAATAAGGACCTTGAAATCGCTCACCTTGAAAAAGATGTTACTTTAGAAATGGAACTTAAGGCTAAGAATGGTCGTGGTTATGTTTCTGCTGACATTAATAAGCAATTAAATCAAGGTGCTTCTCAAGGAATTGGAACAGTTTATACTGATTCAATTTATACACCTATCGAAAAGGTTTCCTACAATGTAGAACCTACTCGTGTTGGTGAAGATGTTAAATATGATAGCTTAACTATGGAAATCTGGACTGATGGTTCAATTAACCCTCAAAAAGCTCTTTCTTTAGCAGCTAAGATTTTAATTGATCACTTAGATATTGTAGCAAGTATCAATGAAGATATTCTCAATATGGATAATGTCATCATGGAAGGTACTGCTGAACAACCTAATAAGGGTCAACAGATGATGATTGAAGATCTTGATCTTTCTGTACGTTCTTACAATTGTTTGAAACGTGCTGGTATTCAGACTGTTGATGAATTGATTCAAAAGACTGAGGATGAAATGATGAGAGTCAGAAACCTTGGTAAGAAGTCATTAAAAGAAGTGAAGGACAAGCTAATTGAATTAGGATTAGGCTTTAAGTCCTTCGACTAATAGAGAGGAACGTATATGTGGAATCGTAAATTTGGTAGAAATGCTGATCATCGTAAAGCTATGCTCAGAAACCTTGCTACTTCAGTTATTCTCTACGGTAGAGTAGAAACAACAGAAGCTAAGGCTAAGGATATGCGTTCTGTAGTAGATGAATTAATCACTCTTGGTAAGAGAGGAGACTTACATGCACGCCGTCAGGCTGCTGCTTATATCCGCAACGTAGTTGCTGATGAAGCTAAGTCTCAGACAGTACTACAGAAGTTATTTGATGAAGTAGCTCCTAAGTATGCTAATCGCAACGGTGGTTATACACGTGTTGTTAAGACTGGCATTCGTAAGGGTGATGCTGCTCCAATGGCATACATCGAATTAGTTTAATTATCACAAATCAAAACCTACGTTAATTCGTAGGTTTTTTTGTATAAAAAAAGGAAACTTTAATTTCCTCATTTCTTCTTTATTGTAGCATTAAGAAAATTTTCTAATTTTTCTTGTACTTCTGGATCCATACTTTCTACACAAGTAATAATTTTTTTGATTCGATCGGAATATTCTTTTAATTCAACTGAATTTTTTAAACTATTAGGATAATCTGCGTTATAAAAAAGATAATCAGTATTTACACCAAATATATCAGCAATCTTATAACATAAATCATAAGGTATTTCTCTTTTTCCTTGTTCAATAGTACTGATTGCTTGTTGAGTACAACCTATTTTATTTCCTAGATCTTCTTGCGAATAACCATATTTTTTTCTTAACTC
>CAVCCE010000240.1:0-2852 GCA_963600555.1 Duodenibacillus sp. | reverse complement strand
TAATTCTCGTTTTAACTCTGTATGCTCATCTTCGAAATATTTTGACATTTATAGCCTCACCTCTTATTTCATAATAAAAAAACTGAGTCAATAAATCAATAATCAAATTCACATTGTTTTAGTAGTAGATTTCTTGACAATATTACTATTATGTTTTGTTACTGCAATTACTTTACATTTATCCATAATAAAAAGTAAACGCCAAATAACGTGTACCTACCAAGTCTATTAGAAAAATGTAAAAGTAATAATACATAGATCTAATAGAATCGGAGGTATTAGAAGATGGAGACTTACGCAGAGAAAAGAAAGAAATGGATCGATATCATCATCCAGTGTAATAACAGTGGGATGAAGAAAGAGAATTGGTTGAAACAGAACAATATATCTAGACATAATTTCTATAGGTGGCAAAGCTCATTGAGAAAGGAACTTGGCAGGTTCTGGATCATGGATAAGAAATTGGAACACGTTCCTGCTATCGTTGAAGAAATAGAACGCCCTATTGAAAAACCACCATTTCTAGAATTGAAAGAACCTATAGATGTAGGTGTTCATAATAGTTCTGTTACTGTTAAATGTGATTCTTTTATTATTGAATTGGATGAAAGTATCAGTGATGAATTCCTATCCAGGATCATAAAGGCGGTATCGAATGCTTAAACAGATAGAAGGAATCAATAAGATCTATCTGGCATGTGGTTATACAGATCTAAGATATGGAATAGATGGACTTGCCCTTCTCGTACAGGAAACATTTCGATTGGATCCATTTGATGAAGGAACGTTATTTCTGTTCTGCGGTAGAAGGCCAAACAAGATAAAGGGACTGTTGTGGGAAGGAGATGGTTTTCTGCTTCTCTATAAAAGGATAGAAGATGGAAAGTTCATGTGGCCCAGGAATAAAGATGATATGGCAAATATCACATTTGAACAATATCATAGATTGTTGGATGGATTGACGATAGAATCTTCTATAAGAAAGGTATATCCAAGAACGATCCTTTAAAAAAGTTTTCCACAACTTTCAAAATAGAAATACACATTTTCAGCTCGTTTAAGAGGTACAGTTGGATCGTGACTGATAATTTTGGTCTAGATCCAATTTCTTTTCATATATTCGATTTATGTGCGAATGAGATAGCTTCCACACAAGTATAAGTCGGTGCTAAAAGCCAAAAGTTATCCACAATCATAGTGGCTTGCGTTCTATCTTTTGTTCTTGTATAACATAGTCATGAATCAACCTATCCTTACAGAAGAACAGTTAAAGACGATACCTCAAGAGACCCTGGTGGCAATGTACATGTCCGTACAGAGCAGCTTGATAGAACTACAGAAATCAGTCGATACCTTGAGTGAACAGATCAAATTGATGAATCAAAGACAATACGGAAGAAAGTCAGAAACTTCATCCACCATATTTCATCAAGAAGAATTGGAACTCGGCTTCAATGAAGCGGAAGCTACAGAAGATATGACGCTAGAGGAACCTGAGATCACTACCGTCATACGCCATAAGAAAAAAGGAAAGAAGTCCCAAGATCTTAAAAAAGTAACAAATCATAGAGAAGTAGAGATTCAATTAAGCGATGAAGAACTGAATGAAAGATTTGGAATCAATGGATGGAAGAAACTGCCATGTGAATATGTAACGAAGTTGGAACATATACCAGCTTGTTTTGAAGTTGTTACTTATAAGATAGGCGTATATGCGGCAAAAGATAATGAAACGATCATACGAGCACCAAGGCCAACGGAATTATGGACGAATAGTATAGCTACGCCATCATTGGTAGCTTCTATCATATTTGCGAAATATGTAAATGCAGTACCACTGTATCGATTGGAAAGAGCGTATGAACAAAATGAGGTATCGCTATCTAGAGCTACGATGGCAAATTGGATGATTAAGAGCAGCGATATGTACCTCAGACATTTCTATGATTCTCTTCAAAAATACCTTCTAAAAGAAAGATATATCCACGCAGATGAGACACCATTCCAAGTGAACAAGGATGGCAGGGCTGCAGGATCAAAATCTTATATGTGGGTGTATAGAGGAGGAGTTCTTCCAAAATCCAAGAAGATAATACTGTATGACTATTGCCCTACAAGATCTTATGAGAATCCAAAGAATTTCCTGAATGGATTCAAAGGAACACTTATAACAGATGGATATCAAGCATATCATAAACTGGCAAATGAAGATCCAGATGCCTTTTGTGTGGCAGGATGTTGGACGCATCTAAAAAGAAAGTTTGCGGAATATCTAAAGACAATGAAATCTGGAAAAGGAACGTTTTCCGATATAGCAGTCAAAAAGATACAAAAGATCTATCATGAAGATAATAAACTAAAGGAACTAAAGCCCAAAGAAAAACTACAGAAAAGACAAGAAAAGATCAGACCGCTCGTGGATGATTTCTTTGAATGGGTGAAGAAGAACCAGGAGTATGTGGCAAGTGAATCAGCTACAGGCAGAGCTTTTGCGTACGCAATCAACCAAGAAAAGTATCTAAGAGAATTTCTAGATGATGAGAACATTCCATTGGACAATAATCCAGCAGAACAAAGCATCCGACCATTTACGGTAGGAAGAAAGAACTGGGTAATGATAGATACGATGAAAGGAGCAGAAGCTAGTGCGGTATTATATAGTATCGTAGAAACGGCGAAAGCGAACAATCTAAAGATCTATGAATATCTGACATATGTGCTAACAGAATTAAGTAAGACGATACATGACTTTACTGTAGAAGTGCCAGAGAAGTTAATGCCATGGTCAGAAGAACTACCAGCAGAAGTCAAAAAGAACTAGGAGGACATAAGCTCCTAGTTTTATTTATGCG
>CAVCCE010000239.1:0-2856 GCA_963600555.1 Duodenibacillus sp. | reverse complement strand
CTATTCGCCAAAGAAATCAATTCTTGAGTTTCACCTGAATAAGAAATGAAAATAGAACATACATTTTTATCACTGGATTCTAGATAAAAGTTATATTCTTCTGGATTAGAAATAACATTGACATGTTTTCCAATTGCGAGCATTTTCATTTTGAAGTCATGTGCAACTTCAATAGAAAATGTAATTCCAAAAACATTGATCAAAGAATGATTTGCGATAGCTAGAGTAGCTTTCTTTAATTGGTCTTCTTGTATGAGAGATTTCGTATCTAAGATAGATTCTGATAATAAAGTAGAAATATTATCAGCAATGTCCATTAAAGAATCTCTCTTTGAAAATGGAATGTTAGGATCTACATGATGAAAGTGGGTGTTGAGATATCTTTGTTCTTCAATACATGCTGCCTTGAGTTCTTTCCATCCTTTATATCCTAGTTTTTGTGCAAGGCGAACAGTTGTGGAATTGGAAGTGAATGTATTGGAAGAAATATCAGTGATTGAAATCTTACTGATAGAAGATATATTTTCTTTGATATATTCAGCAACTCTTTTTTCATTATTTGTAAGTGATTTGATATAACTTAATTGTTGTATGATTAACATACAAATATTTTATCAAAAAACATAGGATATTTTGGAAATAATTTCCTAATACCATAGTGAAAAACGCTTTCTTTTTGAATTAACTTCCAATTTACTAAGAAATTATGGAAGTTTGTGGAAAGTGCTATATCATGAATGCGTAAAAAACAGGAGGATGAACTATGTTATCAAAAGATTTTTTGTGGGGTGGTGCAGTTGCGGCGCATCAAATTGAAGGTGGACTATGTGATGGAAAAGGGTTGAGTGTATCTGATGTTATGACAGGTGGTACAAAAGATACGCCAAGAATCATTACAGAAACGGTAGAAGATGGAAAGTATTATCCTAACCATGAAGCGAGTGATTTCTATCATCATTATAAAGAAGATTGTAAGTTGATGGGAGAAATGGGATTTAAATGTTTTAGAACGTCTATTGCTTGGACACGTATATTCCCTAATGGTGATGAAACGGAACCAAATGAAGCAGGTTTGAAGTTCTACGATGATCTATTTGATGAATTACATAAGTATGGAATTGAACCGGTCATTACTTTATCGCATTTTGAAATGCCTTTGTATTTAGCCCAACATTATAATGGTTGGTTGAATAGAGAAATGATTGATTTCTTCGTGAAGTTTGCGAAAGTATGTTTTGAAAGATATAAAGGGAAAGTTAAGTATTGGATGACATTTAATGAAATTAATAACCAAGCTAACTATCATAATGACATTTTTGGGTGGACAAATTCAGGTGTTATTTATTCTAAACAAGAGAATCCTGAACTTGCGATGTATCGTTGTGCGCATAATCAATTCGTAGCAAGTGCAAAGGCTGTAGAAATTGGTCATTCCATTGATCAAGAGAATATGATTGGTTGTATGATTGCGATGGAACCGGTATATGCTTTAACATCTAATCCAGATGATATTCAATGCGCATTAGAATGTGCACATGAAAGATTCTTCTTCTCTGATGTGCAGTGTAGAGGACATTATCCTAACTATGCATTAAAGATGTTTGAAAGAAAAGGATATGATATTGGAATCCAAGATGGTGATCTAGAAATCTTAGAAAAGGGTAAATGCGATTATCTAGGTTTCTCTTACTACATGTCTATGACGGTTTCAGAAGAAACAAAGCATGATATTAAGGATAGTAGTAGTGAAATGAATGAACATTTTGTTATGAATCCATATCTAACAGCTACAGAATGGGGCTGGACAATTGATCCAAAGGGATTAAGAATCATGTTGGAACAATTAGATGAAAGATATGAAATGCCATTATTTATTGTTGAAAATGGTTTTGGTGCAATTGATCATTTAGAAAACGGAACAGTACATGATATCGATCGTATCAACTATTTGAAAGAACATATCAAACAAATGAAATTAGCTGTAGAAAATGATGGTGTTCAATTATTAGGCTATACACCATGGGGATGTATTGATGTTGTCTCTTTTACAACAGGTGAATATCGTAAGAGATATGGATTTGTATATGTAGATAAGAACGACGATGGTTCTGGTGATTTCGCACGTTATAAGAAAGAAAGCTTTGAGTGGTATAAGAAAGTCATTGAAACAAACGGAGAGGAATTGTAATGTCTCAAACAAAAGACATGACAATTGGGAATCCTTCTAAATTAATCGTTGGATTTGGATTGCCATTGTTATTTGGAAATATTCTTCAACAACTTTACAACATGGTCGATACGATCGTTGTTGGTAGAGGAATTGGAGTTGATGCCTTGGCAGCTGTAGGTGCTACTGGATCTTTTAATTTCTTAGTACTTGGATTCATTATGGGCATGGCACAGGGTGTATCGATCCTTGTATCACAATTCTTTGGATCAAAAGATTATCGTAGATTAAGACAATCTATTACGATGAGCGTCTATATTTCTATTGTTGTATGTATCGTTATTACAGCGATATCACTATTATCTACAAGAACGATATTGTTGATGATGGGAACACCAGACAATATCATTGATGATGCGGTGAAATATATTCGTATTATCTTTATCTGTATCGTGATTTCGTATGCATATAATTTCTTGTCAGGCATCTTACGTGCAGTCGGTGATTCTAGAAATCCTGTCATTGCGATGGTAATTGCCTGTATCATAAATGTCGTTTTGGATGTTTGGTTTGTCATGGGAATCAAAATGGGCGTAGAAGGTGCAGCATATGCAACAGTCATTGCACAAGCTGTTTCTGCAGTTTATTGTTTCTTTAGTTATTTAAAAATAGAAGAAACAAAGATCCAT
>CAVCCE010000238.1:0-2890 GCA_963600555.1 Duodenibacillus sp. | reverse complement strand
GTAACCCTAAAACAATGATGTCTGGTTTTAATTCAACAACTACTTCTAATACACGATCCATCGCTGTATCGTAATCATCCGGTTTAAAACGTATCGTTTTAACAGTAGATGCAATAAAACCGGTTTCTGAAAAGCTAACACCACAAGTAACACTACCTAAATCAAGACCTAGGTATTTACTCATTATTTATTTTCCTCTAAATAAAAACGAACAAGTTCTTCAATGATTTCATGTCTTTCAATTGAAGAAATAACACTTCTAGCATTGTTATGAGATGAAATGTAAGCAGGATCATTACTAATCAAATATCCTGCAAGTTGATTAATTGCGTTATATCCTCTTTCGTTAAGTGCTTTTTCAACATGTTTTAGCACTTCTCGGATATTTTCTCTTCTTAATTCTTCTGCAGAGAAACTAATTGTTTCTGTTAAATTTTTCTGTGTCATAATAAAGTCCTCCTTATTGTTAATATTCTACTCTATTAATCAAGAAAAGTATAGGATTCAAAACTTAAAAATAACGAAAAAAGGCAGGATATCCTGCCTTAACTTACTTCAATAATTCTTTGACTTTTTCGATTGCTTCATCGATCTTAGAAGCATCCTTAGCACCAGCTTGAGCCATATCTGGTCTACCGCCACCATTACCACCACAGATCATAGCAGCTTGTTTAACGATATCACCTGCTTTAATTCCCTTTGAAATAGCTTCTTTGCTTGATGCACAAACAAAAGTAGTCTTGCCATCAACAACATTTGAAACAAATACGAAACCATTTTCTAATTTATTTCTTAATGTTTCAGCATATTCTTTTAAACCCTTTGAATCTTTACCTTCTAATTTCAAAATCAAGGCATGAACACCATTAATTTCTTCTGCTTTACTTAATACAGAATCTGCTTCTGAAGCCATTGCCTTGCTTTCAGCTTCACTAACAGCTTTCTTCAATGAAGCATTTTCTTCTAATAACTTTAAGATTCTTTCTTGAAGTCCTTCATAATTCTTCATCTTAAGGATCTTAGCTGTTTCCAAAAGATATTCTTCTTCTTTCTTGAATGATGAATAAGATTCCATCTTTGTTTCACATGTGATACGTCTTACACCAGAGCCAACAGATTCTTCAGAAACGATTCTAAATGAACCAAGATCATTTGTGTTGGAAACATGAGTACCACCACAGAACTCCTTAGAGAAATCACCCATAGTAACGACTCTTACTTCATCACCATACTTTTCATCAAACAATGCTGTAGCACCAGTTTTCTTAGCTTCTTCGATTGCTAGAACCTCAGTTGTAACAGGTATAGATTCATTGATCTTTTCATTAACGATTCTTTCAACTTCCTTTAACTGTTCATCAGTTGGTTTTTCAAAATGTGTGAAGTCAAATCTTCCATATTCAGGGCAGTTATAAGAACCAGCCTGCGCTACATGATCTCCTAATACCTTCTTTAATGCAGCTTGTAATAAGTGTAATGAAGAGTGATTAGCTCGAGTTCTTTGACGTTTTGCATAATCATATTCACCTTCTAGTTCATCACCAATATGCAATGTACCTTCTACATTAGAAATATGATGTAAAGGTTGTTTATGAGGTGCTTTTTGTACATCAACAACATCAGCTTTAAAAGTATCATTCCATACTTTACCTGTATCTGCACATTGTCCACCACTTTCAGCATAGAAGCATGTTTCGCTTAAGATAACATCTCCTTCATCACTTAATGAATCAACTTTTACACCATCCTTAAATAAGCCAATGACTTTTCCTTTAGAATGTGTATCAGTATAACCAGTAAACTTACTCTCATCCGTGAAGTCCATCAAATCTGCAGATTGCCCATGCATTGATTGTTCATTTCCACGAGCAGCTCTAGCACGTTCCTTTTGAGCAGCCATCTCCTTTTCAAAACCTTCAGAATCAACTGTATAACCGTTGTCCATTGCGATTTCTTCAGTTAATTCTCTTGGATATCCATATGTATCATAGAGTTTAAATACAACTTCACCAGGTAACTTCTTTGTATCAGAATGTTCTTTCAATGCATCATTTAATAATGCTTCACCATTGTTTAATGTCTTATGGAAACTCTCTTCTTCATTTTTAACTAATTTAGAAACTAGATCTACCTTTTCTAAGATATAACCATAATAATCTTTCATATTATCAGCACAAACTTGAACCAAGTTATACATGAAAGAATCTTCAATTCCTAATTTAATACCATAGCGAACAGCTCTACGAAGTACACGTCTTAATACGTATCCTCTGCCTTCATTAGAAAACATAGCACCATCTGCCAAGGCAAAAGTTACCGTACGAATATGATCGGCAATAACTCTATAAGCCATCTTATATTCCGGTTCATCGTAAGTATGTTTAGCGTATTTTTCAGTTGCATGAATGATTGGTAAGAATAAGTCTGTATCGAAGTTTGTTTCTCCATCCTGTAAGAAACAAACAAGTCTTTCTAATCCCATACCTGTATCAATGTTCTTTTGTGGAAGTTCTTTGTATTCACTTCTAGGCATTTCATCTGGTCTACAATCATATTGTGAAAATACAATATTCCAAAGTTCAACATAACGATCATTTTCGATATCTTCGAAGAATAACTTTTCTCCAATACCTTCTGGATCATACTTTTCTCCACGATCATAATATAACTCTGAATCAGGTCCTCCAGGTCCTCTACCAATTTCCCAGAAGTTATCAGAATTCTTAGAAATATGAGACTCGATCATGCCTGTCTTTACCCATAAGTTATATGCTTCTTCATCATCAGGATAAACTGTAACGTATAATCTTTCCTTATCCATTCCAATCCATTCAGGACTTGTTAAAAATTCCCAAGCCCAAGGAATAGCCTGTTCCTTAAAGTAATCGCC
>CAVCCE010000237.1:0-2911 GCA_963600555.1 Duodenibacillus sp. | reverse complement strand
TTATTAGGATTGTTTGTAATTTGTTTATATAATTCTTGTAATTCCATATTACTAACCTTTCACTGCATCAATAAGAACAGACGTATGCACATAAGTGTTCTGTTCCTTCGCATTTTGTAAAGATAAAATTTTATCTAAAGAATTCTTTTGAGAATTAGACAAATTCGTAAAAATAGATTGATAAGTCCATGACATCCTAGGAATAATATATCCACACGAATTCACAATATCACGAATATCGTCTGTCGTATAGTAATATCTCAAATTCTTGATTATTGGAGCATTTAAACTTCCATGAATCAAGGAATCAATTACACTAATATGATTTGCGTTTTTTCCACACACAATTAAATGACCATCCTTCTTTAGTATATCCTTTAAGATGCATAATGTTTGTTTTAAATTATCCACTTCCTCGATTTCAAAAAAGAAAATATAATCAAAAGTACCCTTCTTAAAAGGTAGACAATCTTTATTTAAATCTAAACAATACGCATCCGAATAATTAGATGCCACTTTTGTTAAAATAGGATTGTTTTGAACAGAATATAAAGTGGAATTTGGATGATTATATTTAATTAGATTTAGTACATTTGCACATCCACCATAAATTTGTAAGATATTAAAATGTTTTTGTTGGTCACCATTCACAAATGTAGCTGCCTTATAATTTTTCGATTCTAAAACATCATCTAATGAAATATTCAGTTTATTTTCAAAAATTCTTTGATTTATAGCTAGAGCTTCATCAAATTCTTTAGCCTTAGTCTTCATACTCGTATGACCATAATGATATACAAATGCATTCTTACAAACAGCCAATTGATACCCTAACATACTCAAACGGATACCATATTCAGTATCCTCATATCCCCCAAACTTGAAATCTGTATCTAACATTCCAACTTCATCACACACTCTTCTTTTAATTAATAGCGCATGACCTTGAAGCCAATGAGAATATTGTATAGGATTTAAACTTGGACAATTAATAGAATCTGCTAATATCATCCATTCATCGTGTGATCTTTGTACCTTATCGTAAAGGTTTTCTTCTCCAACATTTGAAGAAACCGGACCAACTGCACCTATCTTTTCATTACTATATAAAGCAAGTCTCATATAAAATAACGATCTAGGAGTAACTATCGCATCATTATTCAACAAATAGATATCATTATCTACTTCTGCTATTTTTGCTCCGTGATTACAACCTGCCGCAAATCCATCAAACTTATCATTTAAAATTAATTTAATATCATTCTGTTCTTGTAGCCATTCTCTAATACCATCTGTAGAATTACTATCTACTACAACCACTTCATAGCTTCCTTTTGTACAAGTATTACGAATAGCTTCTAAACATTCAATCATGATGTCTTTTGAATTATAGGATAGAATCACAAATGAAGTAGGATGTACATAAAAATCCTTAGACAATCTACAACTATTCATTTTCTTTATAGCTTCTGAATATTTATCACCCTCGCATAAACTGCTGGCTTGTTCATAACACAAATAAGCTTGATTGATATTTGTCTTAGAAAATTCATCACCCATTTGAATATATAATTCACCTTTATTAGAATTGTTTGTGATTTGTTCATATAATTCTTGTAATTCCATATTACTAACCTCTTATTAAATTCATATTAGCATATATACAGAAAAAGACATGCATCACTTCACATGTCCTTCTATCTTACTTTATATTCCTTATAACAATCCATAAGAAATAATATTCATAACAATACAAACAACCCAAACAACTGCTAAGAGAATGTTAACGATCTTAACAACCTTTCTTTGAGAAGTAACTGTTAAGGCAACACTGTCTACCAATAGTAATACTTCTAAGATTACAATTACCATAATGTTGCTTAAACCACTTGCGTTTCCAAAATACATATTCTTTTCTCCTTATCCGTTAAAAACGTTCTTATAACTAGCAGTCTCTTCTGCCATCGCTTTTTTCTTTTGTGTATCTAATTCTTGTTTAAATAAATCATTGTTTTCTTTGATGTAATTTATAAACTGAATCATTTGATCTGCATCTGTAAATACATGTTCATTGGAAATATACTTTACATTATGTAATGTATTTGAGAATCCAACGATCAATTGATTATTTAAGAATGCTCTCTGTACAGCGTTAACGATTTCATTTGCGTGATTAACATCAAAGTATAGATCACACTTATGGAATAGTTCTTCTAATACATTTGTCTTTACATTAGGATATAAAGATACATTTCCATACTTTGACATAGACAATAGTTTAGAAGACATTTCTGTTATAGCTGCGATATTGAACTTCATATTTGGTAGATGTTCTACAAGATAATCAATATTTTCAATTTGATCAGAATTTGTACAAATCAAGATTTCATTTCCATATTTGCATTCACTTTCATAATCATATACAAAACCTAATGGTTTTACGATTGATGGTGATGCACCTAATTCAATTAATTTATCATAGCTTTCTTTCTTCTGAACATAGATCGTAGATGTTCTTGGTGAAGTACCATTTAGAATACCTTGCATATTACCAGGAATATCATTTCTAGGATCTTCTTGCCAGAATAAGATATCTTTCTTTTCATCAGATTTGTAAGATTCTGATACAAAGAATGGAAATGACAATGAATTGTAGTAGATACTATCGTATTGAATATTCGCTATTTCAAATAGTTTTCTACATAAGTCTGTCTTTGATCTTAATACATAAACTTTTTGATCATAGTTCAATACGATATCACCTGTAACGAAGTTCTCTACAATTACTTCTTTACCATCTGCATCATAATAAGATTTACAGAATCTTTGACCTTTCTTATTGAATGTCGTTCTAGCATATAACACTCCATAACAATCATAGTGATCACTGGATCGTACAACACCTTCTTCA
>CAVCCE010000236.1:0-2911 GCA_963600555.1 Duodenibacillus sp. | reverse complement strand
TATATTCTACAGTTCTCATGCATTTTTCTTTTCCACATCTTTTAATGAAGAGCCAGAAATCTCAGCTTTTTTATAAGGTGAAACATGATATAATTTCAACTAGGGTAAAATTTATGGGTAAGAAAAGAAAGATTAGAAAATTTGGGACAAATCTATCTAAAGTTTTGATTGGTATCTTAAGTGTATTGATTCTTATGTTAGTTGGAATCGTTCTTTTTAATAAATGGGAAGTAAAAATTAACTTTAATGGCGTTGAAGAAATTCATGCACAATATGGAATGCCACTAGAAGATCAAGGATTTGAAGCTGAATATACCGGAACTTTATTAAAATTCTATAAAAAACCTGCAGAATTAACAGTTGATACATCACAAGTTAACTTTAATGAATTTGGAGAATATACAGTTACATATACTGCTTCCTATAAAGATAAAACAACTACTGTTCAAAAGAAACTAATCATAGAAGATACGATTGGACCAGACATCCAATTAACAAGTACACCTAATGCTTATACCGTTTATAACAAAGCCTATGAAGAAGAAGGTTTTAAAGCTATTGATAACTATGATGGTGATATAACAGACAAAGTAGAAACAAAAGAAGCAAATGGGATGGTATACTACACTGTTACTGATTCCAACGGTAATACTTCTACTGCAAGAAGAAAGATCACATATGATGATCGCAAAGGTCCTACAATAACGCTAAATGGTGGCGATGAAGTTAATGCATTCAATGGTGAAGAATATAAAGATGATTACACAGCTATTGATGATTGTGATGGTGATGTAACTTCTAAAGTCACAGTTGAAGGAAGTGTTGATACAAGTACAAATGGTGACTATGAATTAAAATACACTGTTACGGATGAACATGGAAATACTTCTACAGCAACTAGAAAAGTTCATGTCATGGACAAACCTAAAAACAATGA
The DNA here is from genome assembly GCA_963600555.1 of Duodenibacillus sp. Taxonomy (GTDB): domain Bacteria; phylum Bacillota_I; class Bacilli_A; order Erysipelotrichales; family Erysipelotrichaceae; genus Bulleidia. The sequence goes on along the minus strand of CAVCCE010000236.1, from coordinate 1,974 downwards.
TGGAGTTGTAGAAGGACCTAAAGTCATTTACTTAACATTTGATGATGGTCCATACAAATATACAGATCAATTATTAGATATCTTAGATAAGTACAATGTAAAAGCAACCTTCTTTACAACAAGTGCTTATCCAAATTATGCATATGATATCGCAGAAGAAGCTAAACGTGGTCATACAGTTGCGGTACATACCGCTTCTCATAACTATGCACAGATCTACTCCTCTGCTTCTGCTTATTGGGCAGACTTCGATAAACAAAATGCAGTCATCGAACAACAAACAGGTTCAAAAACAAATCTCTTTAGATTCCCTGGTGGATCTAGTAATACTGTATCAAAGAACTATTGTTCAGGTGTCATCACACAGATTGCTAGCGATGCTGCAACAAAAGGTTATGTATATTTTGACTGGAACGTATCAAGTGGTGATGCTGGAGAAACAACAAGTAGTGATGATGTTTATAACAATGTAACGACACAAATTGCCGCAAATAGTAAATATGGAAAACCAAGTGTCGTATTACAACATGATGTCAAAGAATTCTCAGTGAATGCAGTAGAAAGAATCATTAACTGGGGATTAGAAAATGGTTACTCATTCAAAGCATTAACAGCTGATAGTTTTACAGCTCATCATAGTATTGGAAATTAAGTGTGAATTGTAAAAAATTTACACTTTTTCTTTTGAATATAACCAAAATATTACCATTTTCTTTTATACTATAGACATGAGAAAAAAAGTAGTAAAAAAACCAAAACCAATCGGTTATGCAATGCTAGAAAAATGTGGTGAATCAAATTATGTATGTCTTTATGACAATACAGGTTTTGATGCGGTTTTTAAGTCTGCTAGAACTCATATCGAAAATCATGATGAAAAGGATATTATCAATTATGATTGGCAAATCGTTGGTTATTCTGATTCATCAGCATGGAAAGATAATGAACAATATGATTCCATCATTCTAAAGATCGAAGGTAAGAAAGTAAAAGAGTACGATATCGTAGAAACTTATCTAGCTGCATTTGGAATCAGAGAACGAGATAGTTTGTTATTAAACACATTAGAAAAACAAGTTACAGAAATTTGTAAGAAATATAAAGAAGATGATGTCATTGAATGGAGACAAGTACTTCAATTAGGCACTTTAAAAGATATGTATCGTTCAATTAAAACAAATGACTTTATGAGTTATCAAAACATCTATCTAGATATTGATACAAAAGCGAAAGAATCATTCAGTTGACCTATGTTAAATAACATAGGTTTTATTTATCAAAAAAAAACATCCTCCTAAGTTAAACTTAAGAGGATGTTTATATTTACATAATTAGCAAGCTAATGAAGCAGTAATGATTGCCATAGAATAAACTTCAATTGCGTTACATCCACGAGACAAGTCATTGATTGGAGCATTTAATCCTAGAAGAATAGGACCATATGCTTCAAAGTTACCAAGTCTTTGAGCAATCTTATAACCAATATTACCAGCATTGATATCTGGGAAGATAAATGTATTAGCGTGACCTGCTACTGGAGAATTAGGACACTTTGTTCTAGCAACTCTTGGAGCTACTGCAGCATCAAACTGTAATTCACCTTCAATTGGCAATTCAGGATAAGCAACCTTTGCCTTTTCAGCAGCATTTCTCATCTTATCAACATCTTCACCCTTACCAGAACCTAATGTAGAATAGCTTAAGAATGCAACCTTTGGATCAATGCCGAACTTCTTAGCACATTCAGCAGTTTCACCAGCAATTTCAACGAGATCATCTTCTGTTGGTTTAATATTGATAGCACAATCGCCCATCGCTAATACTTCATTTTCACCTGTTGCAGATGGTCTAACAAGAATGAAACAAGAAGAAACGATCTTGTTACCTGGCTTTGTCTTGATGAGTTGTAAAGCTGGACGAACAGTATCAGCAGTTGAATAAGTAGCACCACCTAATAAAGCATCTGCGATGCCC
>CAVCCE010000235.1:0-2930 GCA_963600555.1 Duodenibacillus sp. | reverse complement strand
GTCTTACCCTATCTCCTTCTTTGAAAGAAATATCTTTCGCACTTGGTATGAAACTACAATTGATCCTTTCGATATTATCTAAAGCTTTCTGAATATATTCATCACTTGGCTTTTCTGAATATTCCACTAATGTAGGATCGATATCAAACAAGAATCTAGATGGAAATCTAGAAGTATCTCCAATATTTCTACCTCCAGAATCTGTAAGGTAGAGTCCCTTCTCCGCTCTAGTAAAGGCAACAAAGGCCAATCTTCTTTCTTCCTCCATTCCTTCGATCGTTCTTACTTTCTTTGATGGAAAGATACCTTCTACCATTTGGATAATAAATACATACGGAAACTCCAATCCCTTTGCGGCATGTATCGTCATAAGCTTCACCTTATCTTTACCAATTGCGATATCCGTATTTGTGAATAACGCAATATGTTTTAGATAGGATTCTAAGTCTACCTCTTCACCAACTGTTGTTTCCCACTCATAGATGGATTGTTTCAATTCCGCTAGATCATCTAAACGATCTTGTGCCCCTTCCGTACGCATCATCGTTTCATAACCAGATTTATCCAAAACATCTGTCAATAATTCAGATACAGGCCTTTCATTCATGTGTTCTGCATATGTATCGATCATTCTCACAAAAGACACAGCTTTTGTGTTTGTGAATAAAGGGTCCTCTAAGTTTTGTTTTAATGCATCATACAAAGAAACTTTATTCTTATCTGCATATTCTCTTAAGAATTTCATTCTCTTTTGTCCAATATTTCTTTTTGGAACATTCACAATTCTCATAAATGATAGATCATCTTTATACGCTATCAATCTTAAGTAAGATAATGCATCTTTGATTTCCATTCTTTCAAAGAAATTCACTCCAGAATAAATCATATATGGTAGCTTTTCTTTAATGAATTCTTCTTCAATGACTCTTGTAACGTAGTGTGCACGATACAAGATCGTAATATCACCATATGAGATTCCTTCATCTCTTAATTGATTGATTTCTGATATGATCCACTTCGCTTCTTTTCTAGGATTATCCGCATGATGAACCAATACCTTCTTTTGTGTAGGTAAAGTAGGAATTAGATCCTTCTTCATTCGGTCTACATTCTTTTCTATCAAAGAATTGGCTACATCTAAGATCTGTGGTGAAGAACGATAGTTCTTCATCAACATGATTGTTTGAACGCCCGGAAACTTCTTATCAAAATCTAATAAATATCCCGTCTTAGCACCACGCCACGTATAGATCGTTTGATCAGGATCCCCAACAATAAAGAGGTTATTGTGATATCCACATAGATGTTCCATTAATTCATATTGTGGAGCATCGATATCTTGGAATTCATCAATCATGATATATTGCATTCGCTTTTGCCACTTTAATTGAATTTCAGGAAATTCTCTAAAGATATACAAAGATAGAACAATTAGATCATTGTAATCTACCGCAAAACATTTCTTTTGTTGATACAAATATCCGTAAAAGAGAATATCATCTACGCTTGTCGCGTCTAAATATTTTTGATGCAATTCATCAACAGACATTTGAACAAAGTATTCATAATACATTGGTTCTTCAACACATTTGCGCATTTCAAACATATCTCTTGCGCTCTTAAATGTCTTATCTCTTAATGATAGATTTCTTTCTTCATAGATGACCTTTAACATTGAATCAATATCTGAATTATCTAGCACCAAGAAAGATTTAGGATATTGTATCGCATGAGAATCTTCCTGAAGGATAGACACACAAAAAGAATGGAATGTACAAACATATCCCGTGTCATTATCATCTGTCATTTGATGAATTCTTTCTTTCATTTCAGATGCTGCTTTATTCGTGAAAGTCACACATAGGATATTACCTGGTCTAATACCTAGTTCGTTAACAAGATACGCAAAACGATGCGTCAATGCCCTTGTTTTACCTGAACCAGCACCCGCAATGACTCTTATATATCCTTCTGTTGTTGTGACAGCTTTTCTCTGTTCTTCATTTAACCCTTCTAACACATCATCTATCATAATCATTCTTCCATTAATATCTTTGTATATTGTACAGTTTCTTCTACTTGTAAGGTAGCGGAAATTGTAGCGACTCCATCACCTTCTTGTAATCCATAAGATCCAAACTGGCTATGATTACCACCATATAAGATTTCTTCTATTGTAGTACTTGGTAAGTTTGTACGATACTTCTCATAATTGTCCATATTCAATATTCCATCTTTAGATCCATATAATGAAAGTACTTTTAATTCCGTATTTGAAAGATCCTTCAAAGAATAAGAAGCCAATAAGATCAATCCATCATATTCATCTACATGACTAGAAATATAATTCGAAGCACAAAGTCCGCCCAAAGAATGCCCTGCCATATACCAATGTTCAACTGATTGATCCTTAGTGATCTTATCTGCCCTATTTTGTCCAAGAAAAGGAATATTCTTTGGCATCTTTACCAGAACCACCATGATTCCATTCTCTGCATATTCTTCACATAAAGGTGCATAACTATCTGCTTCAACTTTTCCACCAGGATAAAAGATAATTCCTGTCGTATATTCTTTTGGTTTGAAAACAATATAATCATCTTCATCTGTAATCGTAATATTATCTGTACTTTCTAATGAAGAAGTTGCGATAGTATCTGCGTGATAGTAGTCAGATAGATATGAATGTACGACACCAAATAAAGATAACAATAAAACATTTATAATTGAAAATATAATAATTAATTTCTTTTTCATTCTTATATTTTATTAGAAAAGTCATGTAGATGAAATCTTTATTATTCGTTAAAACGTCTCAAGATTAATATTTTGAATTCAGACTCCTTTTTTTGCGAATGCAAACTTTTTGGGAGTGATTGACACTCCCACCACTAAAGTAGTGGGATTCTTGTTTCATAGAGTACCGCATG
>CAVCCE010000234.1:0-2938 GCA_963600555.1 Duodenibacillus sp. | reverse complement strand
GCACTGCTACCTGATCTCCACCTCTAGTCTGTGCTAGATCCATCAAATTCGCTGTCATTTCATCTAGCACATCATATTCACTAGATCCCATCGCAAATGCCATTGACAATGTAATGGATACATCCATCTTCATAGATACTTTACGTATCTTAGATAGAATGGAAAAATGGTCATTTACCATTGATTGAAATGCTTTTTCATTCAATATCAATAAATACTTTGAATTATTCAAACGTTTCATCAATACATGATGCATATTAAAGTATTCTACTAATGGTGCTCTTACTGTTGCAGAAATATTTGTCGCATCAGCTTCTCCTTCAAATTGAACACTTTCATCATAGTTATCAAATGAAGCTAGTCCTAATACCAACAATTGATCATTGTATTTCTGCTGTAATGTTACTAGTTTTGTTACATCTGTAAAGATCAATACTTGTGCATCTTCTCTTCTTGATACACGATATGTCTTATCATCTAATGTAATCGTAACGCTATCGCTCTTTCCCGCAATCAGATCATCTGCTTCCGGAATCCATCCAAGCACCCTATCACCAACATGTTCAATAGAACGTTCTTTAAATAGATCACTCATCCAAGTAACGACATAATCATCATCATACATAACGATTCCTACACCACCTGCACGCATTGCCTCAACAGACGTATCTCCCAATTCTTCTCTTACTTCCGCATATCCACTTTTATATGCTTCATCAAAATCAGAAAGAACTGTTAAAGATATGATTGCTTCTGCTATCAATATCAATATTGCTAGAACATTGACTTCACTCTTCAAATAACAAATGATAAACAATGCACTTGCTTGAATGATCAAAAGCGAATATATGATCTTTTTAATTTTTTCCATCTTTAGACGCATGAAAATTCTCTCCTTGTATTAGTCTATCATGTAAATCTGTCGTGATATAGAAATAGCCAACAATTGCCATTCCTATAGAAAGTAAAATTGAAACCATTAACGCAATCACTACGCTCATTCCTTTCATACCACACTTCTTCTTCAACAAGATCATCAACGCAATCATTCCAAATATAACTAGATAGAATGTTCCCGCAAGCCCAAAACCTTGTAAGATACTCTGTACGATCTCATTTTCAAAAGTATGATAAGAAGAATAGTAGAACGCTATCAATGAAACGATACCAATATATCCACTCCATACAGGTGGATAATAGTCAGATAATGGTGTCATTGGTTGTACATAGATACGTAATCTCTTTAACAATAATCTACTTAATACATGTGTAATAAAACCTTCTAAGATACCATTCATAATAACGGATACAACAATGACCGTCTTCAACATAGATGTAATATCCATAGAACCAACCCAAGTTCTATTGGTTGTTTCTAAAACTTGATTCATCAAATTCGTATATTCATCGATTTCTCCTTGAATGTCATATCCAAAGAAACTCGCAAATACCAGCATTGATAATACATTAGCGATGACCGCTAGTATCATTGTACGCACTACTAATTTTCTTCCAGGAACCTTATCATGGATTCCACATCCATATACGATTCCTATCAGCATCTCACTCACGATATAGAATATCGTTTGTGGCGTTCCTATGATGATGGATAATAAGATGATTGCGATATATAGCACCCAACTATCTCTCCATCCATATTTCGCCCCATAAAAGACCATTGGTAATGGAAGCACCCAAAGAAAGCTTGTTTCCAATAACCCAGCTGTTTGTCGATTGATCAATAACATGACACCAACAATAGCTGCCATCATAGCCCCATCTGTAATCTTTCTAATATCTCTGTTCATAAAATCCTTTTTTGCATTACAAAAACATGCTTAAAGCACTCTAGAATTATAACATTATTAAAAAGAAAATGCTCTGATAGTCATATCAGGCATCGTCTAAATGATCTTTCCTTCTAAATGATCCATTTCATGTTGAATGATTTCAGCAGTATATCCCTTATACTTCTTTGTATGTTTATGAAAGTTCATATCTAAATAATTCATTGTTATTTCATGATATCTTTCAGTCATTCTCTTACCTTCCAAAGACAAACAACCTTCTTCACATGTATAAATACCTTTCTGATTAATGATCTTAGGATTTACCATCACACATATCATCTTTCCATCATAAAACACAATGATATCTTTCAAGTATCCAATCATGTTCGCAGCCATACCTACACAAGCATCATGGTTTGCTTGTAATGTATCAATCATATCTTTCATGATATGTACATCCTCTTGTGTTGCTGGTGTACTTTTTTGTTGTAAGAAAAATGTATCTCTAATGATTTGTTTGATCATATTATTTCTTCACTTTCTTGAATCTTCTATCAATTGATAAAATGATATTTCCATAGATAAACATCACAACTACTAATAAAATACATTCTTTTATTACAATGTCATATCCTAATTGGTTTGGATCTAAAAATGCATACGGATAGCCAGTATTGGCATATTGACCGCACAATAGTATTACGACTCCATACAAAACAAACAAGAACATATCCATAACGATAAACTTACCATTAAAATGACCTTTATGAGAAACTAGATATTCTAATAGCACTAAGATAGGTAATACATCATGCATACAAATATATCCAAACGCCACTAAACCAGTAGCGTTTTTATAGAATGGTTGCATAAACACGAGTGTAAAGATTGCACAAAACGTAATTCCAGATAAAAGTATAAATTTCATCAAAGAAAAAAACACTCCATGTTTACGATTCCAAATATAAAGACTCTCTAAAAAATAATAAATTATCGCTAATAAAGTATATATAGAAAAGATACTTGAAAAAGCATTCCAAGAAAAACCATCTTCAAACATTCCACTCAACAAAACAAGTGAAATGATTCCACATAATACGATCAATAAATCCAATATTTTTTCTAATAATCTATTTTTCATCCATTTC
>CAVCCE010000233.1:0-2939 GCA_963600555.1 Duodenibacillus sp. | reverse complement strand
AGAAAAGCCAAGTGATGAATATATTCAGAAAGCTTTAGATAATATCGAAAGGATTAATCGTAGTTTCATACCAAGTACGAAAGATATTTCTTTTAAAGAAGGAGATAGGGTAAGACATCGTGTGTTTGGAGATGGTACGGTAGAAAAGATTGATTATGATGAAGAAGCAATCGTGATTTTGTTTGATTCTATGCAGACACCACGAGCTATAGCACTACGTGCAGCTAAGAAACTAGAGAAGATCCAAGATACACCAGAAAGATTTTCTTAGAGAGTGACTTTGTCACTCTTTTTTATAAACTGCTAAGTTTAAAAATGGCTGAAGAATACGCTTGAAAATGAATATCTCTTAAAACTGAATAAAACAATTTCAAAAAAATTAGCACTCTACTCTTGACTCTGCTAAAAGAAAGAGTATATTAATACTTGTAAGACGAAAGGGTCTTAGAAAAGAGGTAAATATATGAGATATTTAGAACGTAGAAACCAGAATTTATTTGATGACATGTTTGATGACATGTTCAGAGCACCAGTTTTAGGAAATAGTCAGTTAATGAGAACTGACATCCACGAAAAAGATGGAAAGTACATCCTAGATGTAGAAGTACCTGGTGTAAAGAAAGAAGATGTAAAGATTTCTTTATACAACGGAAACTTAACGATTTCTGTTGAACATTCAGAAACAAATGAAGAAAAAGATGCGAAAGGTAAGATCTTGAGACAGGAAAGATACAATGGTTCTTGTAGTAGAACATTCTATGTATCTGATGCAATCAAGGATACAGACATTCATGCTTCCTTCAACAATGGTATTCTAAGCATTGAATTACCAACAGAAGCACAGAAGGAAGAAGAAACAAAGAAATATATTGATATTGCCTAATCTTTCCCCTTGACCTATGTAGAAATACATAGGTCTTTTTCTTTTTAGAATAGAAAAGTGTGCGTGGCTGCGAAAATCTATTCTAAAAATTGAATTATTGAGTTTTCAGAGATAAGATAGAATAGAAAAGTGTAAATGGTTGCAAAAATCTATTCTAAAAGGAGAAAATCATGGAGATTAGTAGAGATTTTTATCTAGAAAAATTAATTAAAAGAAAGAATAATGGATTGATCAAAGTTATTACAGGTATCCGTAGATGCGGTAAGTCTTATTTATTGAATAATCTCTTTTATCATCATTTATTAGATTCAGGTGTAGATGAAAGTCATATTATTCGTTTTGCGTTTGACTCAGCGGATGATTTACTTTTAATTGGTGAAAGCTTGATCAAAATTGAGAAAGAAAAAAGAGGTGTGGATCCAGAAAAATTCACAACGTATATTCACTCTAAAATCGTTGACAATAAAATGTATTATCTCTTATTAGATGAAATACAAATGTTAGATTGTTTTGAGGCAGTTTTAAATGGCTATCTTCGTAAAGATAATCTAGATGTTTTTGTCACTGGAAGCAATGCCAAACTATTATCTAAGGATATCGTTACTGAATTTGCAGGTAGGGGAGACGAAGTTCATATGTATCCTTTGAGTTTTGCGGAGTTTATGACTGTTTACCAAGGTGATAAATATATGGGATTAGGCGAATATATGTTGTATGGTGGTATTCCGTCAGTTGTTTTGCGAGAAGGCACAAATGATAAGGCAATTGCGTTACAGAATCTTTTTAATGAAATCTATATTCGTGACATCACTACACGGAATCGTGTTAGAAATATGGGAGAATTAGAAGATCTATTAAATATTCTTTCTTCATCTATTGGCTCTTTGACAAATCCAGAAAAACTAAAAAACACTTTTAAATCTGCAAAGAAATCACAAATTACTTCTGCTACTATAAAAAAATATATTGATTATTTAGAAGATTCTTTTTTGATTGAATCTGCATTGCGTTATGACATCAAAGGTAAAGCATATATAGAAACACCTAAAAAATATTATTTTTCAGATCTAGGTCTTCGTAACGCAAGGATTAATTTTCGACAATTTGAACAAACGCATTCTATGGAAAATGTAATATATAATGAACTTCGCATGCGTGGCTATAATGTAGATGTTGGTGTTGTAAATGTAGCTGAAAAAGATAAGGAAGGTAAAATAACTCGAAAACAGTTAGAAGTTGATTTTATATGTAATCTTGGCTCTACGAGATATTATATTCAATCTGCTTTATCACTACCTGATGAAGAAAAAAGGAAACAAGAAATAAGACCATTCAGAAAAATTGATGACTCTTTCAAAAAAATAATAATCACAAAAGATATCGTTCCGCCACAATATGATGAATATGGTATTTTAACAATGAATATTTATGATTTCTTATTAGAGCCAAAATTGTTGGAAAGATAGAAATTTATAAAGATAGTTGAATTACACGATGAAAGTTATAGATCTTTTTCTGCGTAAAGAATAGAAAGGATTTTATAAAATAATAGGACTTGTACTTCTCCAAAAGGAATGGCATTTTTTCCAAGAATGATTTTAGTTGAGTTTTTGATATCTTCTGTATGCGTAATAGAATCAAAAGAAATTAAAATTTTCTTTGAGGTACAAGCAGATAATTTTTCTTTCAAAGAATATACGATTTCGTTTTGAAGCCACGATTCTGAAACTGTATGAACAAAAATCAAATCGTTTTCAGACATTTCAGATATTAATTTTTCTTGCATATCATAATTTAATGGAGCGAAGGCAGCTTTGCTATTGCAAGTAAGAATTGTCTGCAAAGGATAAGCGAATTGTTGCAAAGGAGAGTGACCGATAAATAATATTCTATTTGAATTACCTAAAAGTTTGAGAGTGGATTTAATTGTCTTTTCATCAATATTTAAAACTTCTTCAAAACTAGAAGATAATTCTTCTTTAAGGGAATCATAAGTTTTTATTTGCGAAATTTGTTCAGCAATCAAGTTTTTGGCTTTCAAATTTGATATAAAATC
>CAVCCE010000232.1:0-2984 GCA_963600555.1 Duodenibacillus sp. | reverse complement strand
TTTATAGCTTTCTTTTTCCCACGAACTTTAGAATATGATAATAATTTACCTTCATCATCGATATAAATGAGAGGTTTGATTGAAAGAAGGGAACCAACCATTGCGGATGCATTTGACAATCTTCCACCTCTTCTTAACCATTCTAGATCATCTACTAAGAAACGATGAGAAAACTTTAATTTGTTTTCTTCGATCCATGAATGTACTTCATCCATGGATTTTCCATCATTCTTCATTTCGATTGCTTTTTTTAGTAGAAGTGTTAATCCCATTGTTACACATCTTGTATCAACGATAACAAGATTGTTGTTTGGGAATTCTTCTTTGATATCTTCATATGCTCTTTGTGAATTAAAGTAGGAAGAACTTAATGCTTTATCCATATCCAGGAATAATACATTCTTATTCTTTTCTAACAATTCTTTAAAGAATTCATAATATGCATACGCTGTGATTTGAGATGTTCTAGGTTGATGACCTTCACGCATTTCATGGAAGAGAGCGTGTTTTGTTTCAGCTTTACAGTCATCAATATATACTTTTTCATTTACTTCAAATGTATATGAAATCATTGGAATGTTATTAGCATCCAACCATTCTCTATCTGCATCACATGTTGAAGCTGTCGCTATAATAAAATCTTCCATGTTTATCCCCCGAATCTAATAAGAATATTTTACATTTAACACTACAAGAAAAACAAGTGATTATGCGATAGATGTTTCAAGGTTCTCTCTAGCAACAGCTAACATTAACTTGATACGATTTTCTTGATTTACTTTTGTGGAAGAAGGGTCATAATCTACTGCAGTGATGTTTGCGAGCGGATATCTTTCACGAATCTTATTCGTTACACCTTTACCAGCAATATGGTTTGGTAAACAACCAAAAGGCTGTGCACAAACGATATTAGAGTATCCGTCTTCAATGAGCTCGATCATTTCTGCACATAATAACCAACCTTCACCCATCTTGACTCCTAATGAAAGGATTCCTTCAGGTTTCTTCATAAGTTCTAAGAAAGAACCAGCACCATAGAATCCTGCATCTTTCATTGCTTTACTACAAGATTGTCCAATAGAATCAAATAGTTTTAATAATTTGCCAGCAGCAAAACCAAATGTTTTACTCATATCATAAAGTTTTGAATCTAAGGCAAAGTTTGCACAACAATAATTGACATATCCCATTAGTCCAGGCATATTGACTTCACATCCTTCTTTTTCTAAGAATGTTTGAAGATCATTGTTACCTAGTGGAGAAAACTTAACAAAGATTTCTCCAACGACACCAACTTTCACTTTATTCACTCTATTTAAAGTGATTGTCTTAGCATCATCTGCAATCTTCTTGAAATTCTTTTTCATTGAATGAATCGAATAGTTACTATTCTCATGCATCCAATTTCCGACAATATCGATCCATTTATTACACCATTTTTCTGTTTCACCAGAATTCACTTCATATGGAACCATTTGGTTTCTTAATGCTGATATTTCATCTCCATAGAAAGCGCAAGCTAATATCTTACGAATCAACTTTAATGTCAATGGTAGTGATGAAGAAGATTCTAATCCTGTAGGATTGATTGAAGCTACAGGAATATTAGAATATCCTGCTTTAACGAGTGCTTTTCTTAATAGTTTGATATAGTTACTAGCTCTACATCCTCCACCAGATTGTGAAATAAGTAGGGCGGTATGATCTAGATCGTATTTTCCACTATTTAAGGCATCTATGAATTGTCCAATAACAAGTAGTGCAGGGTAGCATGTATCGTTATGAACATACTTAAGTCCTAGCTGCGCAACTTCACTTCCGCAATTGTTTAATACCTCGCATTTGATTCCTTCGGATGCCATTCCTTTTTGAATACACGCAAATTGTACAGGAGCCATATTTGGAAAGAGGATCGTATAGTCTTTTAACATTTCTTTTGTGAAATTTGGAGTTAGATATTCCATATTACATTTTCTCCTCTCTTTCCTTTAATGCCGCAAATAAAGAACGAATACGGATATTTACAGCACCTAAATTTGTAATTTCATCAATCTTTAATTGCGTATAGAGTTTATTTCCTTCTTGTAGGATCTCTCTTGTTTCATCAGTTGTAATAGCATCTAATCCACAACCAAATGATACAAGTTGAACAAGATCCATATCAGATTGTGTTGTACAGTATTTCGCTGCAGCATAGAGTCTAGAATGATATGTCCATTGATTTAATACATTCGTATTGAATTTTTCTGTTAGATCAGAAATAGAATCTTCTGTAATGACACAGGCATTCTGTTTAATGATCAATTTATCAATACCATGATTGACTTCTGGATCTACATGATATGGTCTTCCAGCTAAAACGATGATTCGTTTCTTTTCGCTTCTAGCAGTTTCTACCATTTCTTTTGTCTTATTTTTAATATCATTCATATGTTTATGATATTCTTCATACGCTTTATCAATAGCGGAATATACAGCGTTTTTATCGTTGATATGGAATGTCTCTTTCATGTATTTGTTAAATTTCTTTTTGAATACTTCAGGATTTGAAATATCAATGAATGGATTTAAGAATTTAACATTCTTTAATTCCAACATATTATCTTTTAAAGTCTCTGGATAATATGCAACGATAGGGCAGTTATAGTGATTTTCACCTTTATGTTCATCAATGTTATAAGATAAACATGGATAGAAGATATAATCCAGATTTTGTTTCGTTAACCAATCTACATGTCCATGTGTTAACTTAGCTGGATAACATGCCGTATCACTAGGAATCGTTCCTTGACCTGCTTGATAGAGTGCTCTAGTACTAACAGGAGAAACAACGACATTGTATCCTAATGTTGTAAAGAACGTATGCCAGAAAGGTAATAATTCATACATGTTTAATACAAATGGAATACCTATTGTTCCTCTTGTTCCTGTTTTTTCATTTTTACAATAATTTTGTAAAGACTTTAGTTTATATGCATATAGAT
>CAVCCE010000231.1:0-2996 GCA_963600555.1 Duodenibacillus sp. | reverse complement strand
AGATATTCTTTTGTTAGATGAACCAACAAACCATTTAGATATCGATGCTATTGAATGGTTAGAAGGTTACGTTAAGAATTATCCTAAAGCTGTTGTAATTGTTTCACATGATCGTATGTTTTTAGATCATACTGTTGAAGTCGTATATAACATGGAATACGGAAAGATGAAGCGATATGCGGGAAACTATTCGTCCTTTACAGTACAACGTGATAATGATCTTGAAAGACAACAAAATGCATATATGCGACAACAAAAAGATATTGAGCGTCTTCAAAATTTAATAGAAAAATTCAGATATAAGACAAATAAAGCTGCATTTGCACAATCAAAGATCAAATATTTAGACCGAATGGAAAAATTAACAGTTGATTCTAAAGATACAAAAACATTCCATGCACATTTTACACCTGCAATCAAAGGTGGAGAAAAAGTATTAGAAACAGATCATTTGAAGATAGGTTATGATCATGTTCTAACAGAAGTAACCATGAAAATGAGAAGAGGCGACCGAATCGCAATCATAGGTCCTAATGGAACAGGTAAATCAACCTTTGTGAAGACATTGATGCAGATTATCCCTTCATTAGGTGGCTCTTATTTATTTGGGCATCAAATAGAAAAAGGATATTTTGATCAACAATTAGCCCAATTCTCATCTGGTAAAACAGTGTTAGAAGAACTTTGGGATGAACATCCTGAATTGGATCGTACAGAAGTAAGAAGTGTATTAGGACAGTTCCTATTTAGTGCAGATGATGTATTTAAGTTGGTAGATGTATTATCTGGAGGTGAAAAAGTAAGATTATCGTTTGCGAAACTTTTGTTAGAACATTCTAATTTATTGATTTTAGACGAACCTACAAATCATCTGGATATTCCAGGAAAAGAAGCATTAGAAGAGTCATTAAAAGGATTTACAGGTACGATTTTATTTGTTTCACATGACCGTTATTTCATTAAACAATTAGCTACTGGTTTAGTTCGCTTTGAAGATGGAAAAGCAGAATTCATTGATAAGACTTATGATGAATATGTTGAAAGTGAAGATGCAAAACCAGTATTAGCTTCAACAAATGAAGTAGAGAAGATATCATCTTCGGAAGCAACACGAAGACAAATATCACCAGAAGCCCGCAGACGAGAAATCGCAAAGCTTGAAAAACAAATCACAGAAAAAGAAGCTGAACTAGAAGATATGAGGGCTTTACGTTTTGAACCAGAGTTCTATCAAGACTATACAAAGATGAATGAATTGGATCAGGATATCGATGATATTCATAATGAAATTGCCCATTTAGAACAAAGATGGGAAGAATTACTAGAAGAAGAACAATAAATTCTATTTACGATAAAGAGAAAATGAATTAAAATTTTAAAGGTTGAAAAGGAGTAAATGAAAATGAATATTTCACCATTACAGACTGAAAGATTAAAGTATGAACCAAAATTACCAGGAATGCTAAGACATGGTATTTCTGCAATCTGTGTTAAGGAAGGCGAAGAAACACAGAGTGTTGCTGATCAAGAAAAGATCAAGGCTCTATTCCCTAACACTTATGGTAAAAAAGAAATTACATTTGAAAAGGGAGAAAACACTAGTGTTGCTAAGAAGCAAGTAGTTGGTGTTATCTTATCTGGTGGACAGGCACCTGGTGGACATAACGTTGTTTGTGGTCTTTATGATGCATTAAAGGCAACAAGCTCTGAAAATGTTCTTTATGGATTTAAGAATGGTCCAAGTGGATTATTAGATGATGACTATCTAGTATTTGATGATGAATACATCAATCAGTATAGAAATACTGGTGGATTTGATATCATCGGTTCTGGTAGAACAAAGTTAGAAACAGAAGAACAATTCGCAGTAGCAGCTGAAGTATGTAAGAAACATGGAATTACAGCTATCGTTATCATCGGTGGTGATGACTCTAATACAAACGCTGCAGTATTAGCTGAGTATTTTGCTGCACACAATACAGGTGTACAGGTAATTGGTTGCCCTAAGACAATCGATGGTGACCTTAAGAATGAAGATATCGAATGTTCATTCGGTTTCGATACAGCTACAAAGACATATAGCGAAGTTATCGGAAACATCGAAAGAGATGCTAACTCTGCAAAGAAGTATTGGCATTTTATCAAGGTCATGGGACGTTCTGCATCTCACGTAGCTTTGGAATGTGCTCTTGAAACACAGCCAAACGTATGTTTGATTTCTGAAGAAGTAGCAGCAAAGAAAATGTCTTTAGCTTCTATCGCTGATTATATTGCTGTCTCAGTAGCTAAGAGAAGTGAAAATGGAATGAACTTCGGTGTAGCTATCATCCCTGAAGGGGTAGTTGAATTCGTTCCTGAATTCTCAGTATTAATTGGAGAAATCAATGAATTATTAGCTGGTAGCAAGGCTGATGAATTCAATGCATTACCAACATGGAAAGATAAGTATGCTTTCATCGAAAATGGTCTAACAAAGGAATCTATGGCTGTATTCGCTATTCTTCCTGAAACGATCCAACAGCAGTTATTCTTAGAAAGAGATCCACATGGTAATGTACAGGTTTCTTTGATTGAATCTGAAAAGTTATTCTCTGCTCTTGTTAAGGCTAACCTTGAAGAAAGAAAGAAGAATGGAACATATAATGGCAAGTTCAATGCATTACACCATTTCTTCGGTTATGAAGGAAGATGTGCATTCCCATCTAACTTTGATGCTGATTACTGCTATTCATTAGGTTACAATGCATTCATGTTGATCCAATATGGATACAATGGATATTTATCTAAGATTTCTAATCTTTCTAAGCCAGCTGAAGAATGGGTTGCTGGTGGTATGCCAATCACTAAGATGATGAATATCGAACGTCGTAATGGTGAAGACAAACCAGTTATCAAAAAAGCTTTAGTTGAATTAGATGGTAAACCATTTAAATATTTTGAAGCTCACCGTCAAGAATGGGCTGTTGAAACTGCATTTACTTTCCCTGGAGCTATCC
>CAVCCE010000230.1:0-3001 GCA_963600555.1 Duodenibacillus sp. | reverse complement strand
TTGTTTTCAGTGATGTTTTACTTTGTAGCTGTCATGAGCTTTATGCAGTATTCAGGAATCATGAAATGGTTTCAAACGATTGCGTTGATCATCATTGGTACATTATTTTATTTTGTTAAGAGTGGTGTGAGTGAAGAAGGAATTATCATGACTGGTGTATTAACTACATGGGATGATGCGAAAAAAGTAACTGTGAATTATTCAGATGGTTGTTTGTCATTTGATGGTAGACATAGACCAGTTAAATTGTATTTCGATAAAAAACAATTAAATGAAGTGAGAGATATCTTAAATAAGAATCGTAAAAAGAAGTAGGACTTGATATAATAGTTAAGCGTTTAAAGAAAGTTGAGTATAAATATGAGTGATATCAGTGAAAAGATTTGTGAAGCTATCAAGATTTCTGTGAAAGAAGCATTTGATATTGAAGCTGAAGATAATATGGTCATGGTTGAAAGACCAAGAGACCCTAAGATGGGAGATTATAGTACTAATATTGCGATGCGTTTGGCAAAGACACTTCATAAGAAGCCAGTTGATATCGCAAATGAATTAGTAGTATCTTTAAAGAAGAATCTAACAGATGCTAGTGATATTAGTGTTGCGGGACCTGGCTTTATTAATTTTAAGATCAATGAATCTGCATTGTCTGCATGTATCAATAATATTCTTTCTGAAGGAAAGAATTATGGTAAGAGTGATTTTGGAAAATCAGAGAAGTTATTAGTTGAATATGTATCTGCAAATCCAACAGGTGATTTACATTGTGGTCATGCTCGTGGTGCAGCTTGGGGCGATGCTTTATGTAGAATCTTGAGTGAAGCAGGATATGATGTAACTCGTGAGTATTATGTAAATGATGCTGGTAATCAGATCGATATGCTTGCGGAAAGTATGTACTCTAGATATTGTGAATTGTTCGGTGTTGAATATCCATTACCAGAAAATGGATATCATGCACAAGATATCGTTGAAGTAGCTAAGAAGATCAAAGATAAAGATGGCGATAAATGGTTGAACAAAGAACATTCGGAATGGTGTGAATACTTTAAGGATGAAGGAATTGAAATGAAGTTAGATGCTATCAGACAGGATCTAGACTTGTTTAGAGTTCATTTTGATTCTTGGATGCATGAACGTTTCTTCTATCAAAATGATAGTGCTCGTATCAATCAATGTATTGAATCTTTGAAAGATAAGGGACTGACATATGAAAAGGATGATGCTTTATGGTTCCAATCTACAAAGTTTGGTGATGATAAAGATAGAGTATTGAAAAAGAACACAGGTCTATTGACATACTTAACACCAGATATCGCAAACCACGTATATAAGTTTGAAAGAGGTTATGATACTTTGATCAACTTATGGGGAGCAGATCATCATTCCTATGTAAAGAGAATGAAATGTGCTTTAGAAGCATTGGGATATGATCCAGAAAAGATGATCGTTGATTTGATCCAGATGGTAAGAATGGTATCTAATGGTGAAGAAGTTAAAATGAGTAAGAGAACTGGTAATGCCATCACAATTAGAGAACTCTGTGAAGATGTTGGTGTTGATGCAGCTAGATGGTTCTTTGTTTCTAAAGAATTGAATACACAGATGGATTTTGATATGGATCTTGCAAAGCAGAAGAACAATGATAACCCTGTTTATTATGTTCAATATGCATATACAAGAATGTATAACATTGTTCATAAGGAAGGAACACCTGAATTTGTTCAGAAAGATTCCTATACTTTATTAACTGATCCTAAGGAAATCGCTCTATTGAAACAAATCAGTGAATTCCCTAAGAAAGTGGAAGAAGCTGCTAAATATAGAGCAGTTAATAGAATTTGTCAGTATTGCCATGACTTTGCTAAGTCATTCCATTCATACTACAATTCTTGTAGAGTAGCTGATCCTAGCAATCCAGAACTAACAAACGAAAGATTAGGTCTTGTTAGTGCTTGTATGGTTACAATGGAAAATGCTTTAGACTTAATTGGAGTATCTGCTCCTCAAAAGATGTAATAAAAAAGCCTGGTGATCCAGGCTTTTTTACTGTTTAGAACGTTTCTTGACATTGATTGCTTCTAAGATTTCTGAAAAATTATCATTGTTTAAAACGGATGGATAATCTTTTTCGAATTGTATTAATGCTGAACGATTACTTTTCTCTTGGCTATTGATTTCACTGAATAAATCTTCTAAATTATTATTTTTGTATAAATCATTTATAAAAGTTTGAGAGGATAAAGGTATTTTATTGAAATCACCATACAATTCTGTACATGCGGATTTAATTTGTTCTAAAGTAATTGATTTTCCTGAACGTTGTTGCTCTAGAAGAATTCCAATAACATCTGATAAATCATGTTTGTATTGCCTTCCTGACATCAATTTCATTGCGACAAGATATTCGGAAGAAACTGTTCTAACAGAAAGAATATTTGAAAATGTTCTGTAGTATTTGGAGTGCTGTATTAATTTAGGACTATAAGAAGCTGTTTGAACAAAGTCTGCATTTAGCCATCCAGTAGGTAAACCTAATCTATCACCAACATTGTTAATTGCTTCTTTCATTGCGGAAGATGCTGAAATGATAGCGTCAATATCTTGCGTGGATTCTCTAAATCCGTAATTTATAAGAATGGATGCACCGCCAATTAAAATGATTTCAGCGGGAGTTTTTCTGCCATTTAACTTTCTAAATTCTTTAGATAATTCTAAAAGATATTTATTTATATTTTCTTTTGTAAGTTCAATTTTAGATGACATTACGCACCTCATTTTCTACAATGTTAAATCGTTTGAATTCTGGAATGGCATTCTCGTAAGCTTCTTCTTTTAATGATTCATTCTTTGTTACAGCTACTTCCATTAATAAGCTTATTGGATAAATGACTTTGTCTAATTTTTGAGCACGCAATGTATTGTAGTTTTCATAAAGTGGAATATCATTTTCGTTTGAAAGATAATCAACCATGCCTAATAAATAAAATGCTTCAAAATA
>CAVCCE010000229.1:0-3024 GCA_963600555.1 Duodenibacillus sp. | reverse complement strand
CGTTAAGCTCGCATGGACTGGTTTGATCCAAGCACTAAAAGAAGGCCAAATCGATATGATCATTGCTGGTATGGCAGATACTCCTGAACGTAAGGAATCCATTGCCTTCTCTGATACTTACAATCATAAGAAATCACAATATGTATTGGTTGTTCAATCCGATAGCCAATACGCTAACGCAACAGATATTCAAGAATTTTCAGGTGCTACTGTTGTAGGACAAATCAACACATACTATGATTCCGCAATCGATCAAATTGATGGTGTCGTACACGCAACTGCAGCACAAGATGTTCCAAATATGGCATCACAACTTCAAGAAGGTCTAGTAGATGCTGTTATCTTAGATGATGATACAGCTGAAGCTTTATATGCTGATGATAGTGATTATAAGATTGTTTACTTTGAAGATGGTCATGGATTCACACTAGAATTTACAGGTTCTTGTGTAGGTATTCGTTTAGAAGATACAGAACTATTAGAACAAGTCAATGAAGCATTAGCTAATATTGATACTGAAACAAGAACTGAACTTTGGAACAACGCAGTAGCGAACCAACCAGAATAAGGAGACATATGAATCAAATCACTTGGAAAAATCATATCTGGATGTTGAGTGTATTTGCAGGAATCATTGGGAGTTGTTTGATCAACTCCTATTCTCCTGTTAATGTCAATCTCATTTGTATCCTATTCTTCTTACCAAATATCTTGGTACAGATACTTATTTATTTAGGATTCATTTCCGCAATCGTTATCTTTATAAAACATGTATTCTTACACAATAAAGAAAATAACATTGTGGAAAAGATCTTTGTTGTTATTTCATTTGTTGTATTTGCATTAGCTATTATTGATAGAGTATTACTTGCGGGTATTTCTGATATCTTAGTCGCTACTACTGCTAGTTCTCAAAAAGGATTGAACTTCTTTAGTACGATGGCTTATATCTTTACAAATAACTGGAAGACATTCTATACAGGTATCATTCATACATTAGAACTCGCACTAGTTGGTACAGTTGTTGGATTTGTCATTGCGATGTTATTGGTATTCTGTCGTGTTTCTAAGCCTGATAAAAGAGATTCTGAATTCCTACAAGCTTTGAAGCTTACCGGAAATGCAGTTGGTTCCTTCTATGTAACGATCGTTCGTGGAACACCAATGATGGTTCAGGGATTAGTCATCTACTATGCTGGTTTCCGTTTAATGAAGACTTTATTTCCTAATATGAGCGTCACAGAACTTAATGGAATCTATTCTGTATTCTTCGCTTCTGCTGTTACAGTTTCCTTAAATACAGCTGCTTATATTACAGAAATCTTAAGAGGTTCTGTTGAAGCAATTGATAAAGGACAAGTAGAAGCTGCACGTTCTTTGGGGCTATCTAATTGGCAAACAATGCGTAAGGTAATCTTCCCTCAAGCTATTAGAAATAGTATTCCAGCAATCTGTAATGAGTTTATTATCAACATCAAGGATACTTCTGTTATGAATGTTGTTGGTATGACTGAATTAATGTTTATGACAACAACAATTGCCGGTACATATTATGTATATCTTGAAACGTATATGATTACTGCAGTCATCTACTTCATCTTAACGATTTGCTTACAAGCAATCATGAACTTCTTTGCTAAGAGAATGGATATGCCTGTACAACATGGTGTACCAAGTAGTAATTAAGGAGGCATTATGGAAGAAATATTAAAAATTGAAAATCTAGAAAAATCATTTGGCTCCTTACGTGTATTAACAGATATCAATTTAACTGTTCATCAAGGTGAAGTCGTTACAGTTATTGGTGCTTCTGGTTCTGGAAAAAGTACGATGTTACGTTGTATCAACCTATTAGAAGAACCTGATTCTGGACATATTTATTTTGAAAATGCAGATCTTACAGATATCAGTACAGATATCAACAAGCTAAGAGAAGATATTGGTATGGTATTCCAATCATTCAATTTATTTCCTAATATGAATGTATTGGATAACTGTACATTAGCTCCAATGATGATCAAAAAAATGAATAAAGAAGAAGCTGAGAAATTAGCTACAGAACGTTTGATTCAAGTAGGAATGAAGGATTTCATTCATTCTTCCACAAAGACATTATCTGGTGGTCAGAAACAAAGAGTCGCTATCGCTAGAGCGTTATGTATGAATCCAAAGATCATGTTGTTTGATGAACCTACATCCGCATTGGATCCTGAAATCGTAGCGGAAGTATTGGATGTCATGCAGGAACTCGCTAACGAAGGTATGACGATGGTAGTTGTTACACATGAAATGACATTTGCGAAAGAAGTAAGTGATCGTGTAGTGTTTATGGATAAAGGAATCATCTTAGAAGAAGGTACGCCAGAAGAAATATTTGGTGCTCCAAAAAACGCAAGAACAAGAGATTTCTTAAAGAGATATTTAGAGAACTAGGAGAATAGCTATGGCTGATTATAAAGGATTGATTGATGAATTATGGAGTTATGCTGAAACAGGTATGGAAGAGTTCAAGTCTTCTATCGCAATGTGTGCATTCCTAGAAAAAGAAGGATTCAAAGTTAATAAAGGTATCGCAAACATGGAAACAGCATATGAGGCTGTCTATGGTGAAGGACATCCTGTAATTTGTTTCTTAGCTGAATACGATGCTTTATTTGGTTTGAATCAGAAAGCGGATGTAACACACTACGAACCTATCACAAATTCCAATGATACAGGACATGGATGTGGTCACCACTTATTAGGTACAGGTTCTATACGTGCCGCAATTGAATACAAAAACTACTTACAAGAAAATCATTTACCAGGTACTGTCAAAATGGTTGGATGTCCTGCAGAAGAAAGTGGATCAGGAAAAGCATATTTAGCTAGAGATGGTTATTTTGATGATTGTGATGTAGCTCTTACTTGGCATCCAGGAAACTACAATCAGGTAGTCACTGGTTCATCTCAATCCTGCATCTCTTGTTTCTTTAAGTTCCATGGTGTTGCAGCTCACGCTGCTGGTTCTCCTCATCTTGGCAG
>CAVCCE010000228.1:0-3028 GCA_963600555.1 Duodenibacillus sp. | reverse complement strand
GAAAAAGACATCAGTTACTATGATGGATTGGCTGAAGGCGAAATGAGTGAGAAGATTTCTATTGCGAAAAAGATGCTGACAAGTAGTATGTCAATTGATGATATTAGTGCTTTTACTGGTTTAACAAGAAAAGAAGTTTTGAAATTAAAGTAAATGTATAGAACTAGAGACAATGTTGAGACATTGTAGATTCTAGTTCTTTTCTTTTGGATTAAAATATGAGTGGAGGTGGTATTTATGTGTACTGCATTGACTTATAAAACAAATGACCATTACTTTGGTAGAAACTTAGATTATGAATTTGGGTATGGACAAAAAATCATCGTTGTTCCTAGAAATTATCCAATATCTTTTAGATATATGAAAGATCAAGATGAACATTACGCAATGATTGGTATGGGAATCATTGTGGATGGATTTCCACATTACTTTGATGCAATGAATGAACATGGTCTAGCAATAGCTGGATTAAACTTTGTTGGAAATGCAGTTTATCATCCATATGAGGAATCGAAAAAGAATCTAGCTCAATATGAGTTTATGGATTACATTCTTTGTACATGTAAAGATATCTATGAAGCGAAAGAATTATTGAATGATCTGAATATTGATGATGAATCCTTCTCTGAACAATATCCTTGTGCATCCCTTCATTGGATGATTTCAGATAAGAATGGAAGCATCGTTGTTGAATCTTGTGAAGATGGGTTACATGTTTATGATGATCCTGTGGGTGTATTAACAAATAATCCACCATTTGATATTCAAATGTTTATGTTGAATAATTACATGTCTTTATCAAATAAACAACCTACTAATACATTCTCAAAAGATATCGATCTAAAACACTATTCTAGAGGTATGGGTGGATTAGGACTACCTGGAGATCTTAGTAGTACATCTCGATTTGTTCGCTGTGCCTTTACAAAAGAAAATAGTGTAAGACCTACAAGTGAAGAAGAAAGTGTATCTCAATTCTTTCATATCATTCATAGTGTTGAACAACAAAAAGGATGTTGTGAAGTGAGCGAAGGAAAGTATGAATATACGATCTATTCTTCTTGTATGAATACAACAAAAGGAATCTATTATTACACGACCTACAACACTACATCTATTCAGGCAGTAGATATGCATCACTGTAATTTAGATTCCTCAGAATTAGAAATATTTGAAATGAAAGATACAATAGATATCAACTATCATAACTAAACATGATATGTTCATTTTCTTTACAAACGGCAAACCATAACTTTGTACCATCACTATCGGTATTTGGTTCTGTTTCTTCTAACTTAACAGCCATATATCCATATTTCTCTAAGATCTGTTTATTTCTCATACGATCTTCTTCATCTTTCATGGAATAAACATATGGTTCTTTAGGAGTATCTTCTCCGTAACAAGCAATATCAGGATCTAAAGAGAATACACTGTAGTAGATGGTATCTTCCATACAGTTTCTTAGGATCATTTCTTTTGTGATTTCTAACATGTTTGTGAAGATGTGTTGTTTGCGGTATCTTTTCGTTACATAAGCATTTGTGAAGAAACAAGTTTCTCCTAAGAATGTATCTTGATTATTACTCTTACAACTAGGGTATAAGACATTAGGAAACATCATATTACAAAGTGTGTAATGTTGTAGATATGACCAATCAGAGTCTGTGGTGATTTCATCATAGACTCTTTCATTATGCATGACATCGTTCATAGAAGCATGCATAAAAGCATTATCCGCAATAACTTTATCTCCATCAAATACCAATACGATACCTTGTTCTAATAGTTCTTCTTTATCTTCTGATATCAATGGATAAACAAATATCAAATATTGATATCCATTAATTTCTTCTACAGAACATTCTTCAGGAAATAATTGATATCGATACATGAATTGTTCATATGTTGGTAATAACCAATGTGATAGTAAGTCATATGCGAGTTTGAAATATTTTTCAGTTACTTTATCCATGAAAATATCATAACAGAAATTGAAACAATAATATAAGCATATGCAGTAGTATACTATCAAGAAAAGAGAGGTAACTTACTATGAAACCAGTTATTGGAATACTTGCACATCCACCATATACATTTGAAAAGAATCCATACAATCAAATAGGATGTAATTATACTGATTCTATCTATAAAGCAGGTGGTATTCCTATCGTTATTCCTCAAATAGATGATATGGAAACAATACAAGGATATGTAGATATCATAGATGGTTTATTAATACCTGGAGGCATTGATATCAATCCGATGATGTACCATGAAGATCCACTACCAAAACTAGGTACTGTGAATATTAAATACGACACTTGGCAATTTCATGTATTAGATGTATTTAAGAAAACAAATAAACCAATACTTGGAATTTGTAGAGGACTACAAATGTTGAATGTATATCATGGAGGAACACTATATCAAGATAACTCTTATAGAGAAAATACATTCTTACATAATCAAACAGAAGATCGTGGTAGTGCTTCTCATTCTATTCATATCAGTCAGGATACACATTTATCTAAACTATTTGGTGAATCTTTAGATGTGAATTCATTTCATCATCAAATGATCAAAGATCTAGCATCTAACTTCATTGTTAGCGCAACAGCGAATGATGGAGTCATAGAAGCAATAGAAGATCCAACCTATCCATACATGATAGGAGTACAGTGGCATCCAGAAGGATTTGTACATTCCAATGATTCCATGATGCCCTTGTTTACTGACTTTATTCAACATTGTGAAAAATAGAATAACTTTAGAATAACCAATTTACTATCTAAAATATAACGGAATCATTGTGAAAATGGATAATTAAGAGTAAAATAAGAGGTGAATCTTTATAAATAATATACATATTTTTATGGTATAAGGAGGTATTATGAGAAAGGTTAAAGAAATAAAAAATAGAATTATTAAGGCAATTCTAGCTTTAACAATGTCAGTAGGCCTCAACTCCGTAATGTTTACTGGGGGGGGAACTACAGTACAAGCAGATGATTCTTGGACATTCTAT
>CAVCCE010000227.1:0-3043 GCA_963600555.1 Duodenibacillus sp. | reverse complement strand
GAAATAAAGATTAAAAATGATCCAATGATAGACAGTGCGGATGTTAGCTTATTAAGTGGAAATGTTATTTCTATTACGATAAAAGAAAAGAAGGTCATTGGATATCGTTATGAAGATGATAAAGCTATTATTTTGTTAAGTGATAATACAAAAGCGGATCTTAAAAGTGAATATTTAGATATTATCGCAAGTGTACCATTGATTAATGGATTTACAGAAAGTGAACAAACAAGATTATTATGTAAAGCATTTAATGATGTTGATCAAAATATGATAGAAAATATTTCTGAAATCACACAATATTCATTATCTTATGATGATGAAGCTATGAAGATACAGATGAGGAATGGATCATATTTTATTGGAAATTATCAGAATTTAGATAAATTAAATCAATATTATGCAATTTATTCTAAGATGAATGATAAGTCACAATGTATTTCTGCAGATGAAAATACAAATGTTGCGTATACTTTTGTATGCCCATGGAATCAATCTGATAGTACAACAGAATATTGGACAGATGAAAATGGTAATTTATTAACGAATCAGTATGGTGATAATATTGCTAAACATTATTATACAGATTCTGATGGAAATGCTGCTATTGATGCGAATGGTAACCAAATCGCAATACCAATTGATTCTAATGGTACTGAAGTAATTGATCCTAATTTTAATCGAAATTATTCTAGTGGTTATTATTCAACAGGAACATTGGTTTTACCTGAGGGTGTAACAAATGAACCAGAAGAAGATACAACAACAGAAGAAACAACTGAGGAAACAGATGATAGTAATATGCCAGAATAACATATTGATACAATAAGGATTATTTTTGGTATAATATTTTGAGTAAGGAGCTATTTTACTATGGCAATTGAGAGTAAAACAAATTATGGTAATATTTCTATTACATCAGAAGCAATCGCTTCATTAGCAGGAGGTATTATTACTGAATGTTATGGTGTAGTAGGTATGGCAAGTAAACAGGTTCTCAAAGATGGTTGGGCAGAACTGTTAAAAAAAGAAAATTATTCCAGAGGAGTTGTTGTTAAAAATAACGATGGAATTATTGATGTTGATTTATATATTATTGTTTCTTTTGGAGTTAAAGTAACAGAAACTGTAAGAGAAGCACAAAAGAAAGTTAAGTATGTTTTAGAAAAGACCCTATCACAAGATATTCATTCAGTTAATGTCTTTGTACAGGGTGTACGCGTAATGAATTAATGTGAGGGACTATGGAAAAAATTAATGGTGTTATATTCAAAGGAATGCTAGAAAGTGGATGCAACAACCTGAATGGTCATAAAAGTGATGTTGATGCATTAAACGTATTCCCAGTACCAGATGGAGATACTGGTACAAATATGTCTTTGACTTTTACAAATGGTATTAGTGAAGTAAGAAAAAGTGGTTCTGATTCTTTACCTGTTGTTGCAAAGACTTTGTCTAGAGGTTTATTGATGGGAGCTAGAGGTAACTCTGGTGTTATCCTTTCTCAGATTTTTAGAGGTATTTTTCAATACATTGGTGATAAGAATGAGTTAGATTCTAAGGAATTCTCTGAAGCATTATTAAATTGTTCTAAATTAGCTTATAAAGCAGTTATGAGACCTACTGAAGGTACGATTCTTACTGTTATTCGTGAATCTAGTGAAAAAGGTGCAACTTATATGGCAGAGCATCCAGAATCTTCTATTGAAGAATTCATGAATGCTGTATTAGATGAAGCAGAATCTTCTTTACAAAGAACTCCTGAATTATTACCTGTATTAAAAGAAGCTAATGTAGTTGATTCTGGTGGTGCAGGCCTTGTTAAAGTTTTTGAAGGTTTTAAAGCTTTCTTAGATGGTAAACCAATTACTGAAGAAACTGTTTCAGAAGAAAAGAAAGAATCCAAGACAGAAAAGTCTTCTGGGTATAGATGCGAATTTATTTTAAGTTTTGATGAAAAGCATGCTAAGAGTTTTAATGAAGATCGTTTTAGAAAATCATTAGAAGCATTAGGAAATAAAGTTCAATTGATTGTAACGGAAGAAGGTATTTCTTTATCATTGCACACTATGACTCCTGGTGAAGTTCTTATGTTAGCTGAAAGATATGGCGATTTTAAGAAAGTTCAGATTGAAAATATCCAAGATGATCTAAAGCCATCTTTATTAGAAGTTAAGGAAGAAGTTCCTGCTGAAGAGAAAGAGTATGGAATTATTGCTGTAGCAGCTGGAGAAGGAATCAAGAAACTATTTACAGATTATCGTACTGATTATGTTGTAAGTGGTGGACAAACAATGAATCCTTCAACAGAAGATATTGCTTCTGCAATTACTAAAGTAAATGCAAAGCATGTATTTGTTTTACCAAATAACTCTAATATCATCATGGCAGCTAATCAAGCAGCTTTAGTAACTGAAGACAAAGATGTTATCGTTCTTCCAACAAAGTCAGTTCCTCAAGGATTATCTGCATGTATCAATTTCAATCCCGAAGAAGATGTTTATACAAATAAAGAAGCCATGGAAGAAGCTATTGCGAATGTAAAGACAGGACAAGTTACATATGCAATTAAAGATACATCAATTGATGGTAAAGAAATCCATGCAGGTGATTACATGGGATTATTTGACAAAGAAATCGTAGTAATTGAAAAGGATAAGATGACTGCATCTAAGAAATTAATTGAAATGATGATGGATGAAGATTCAGAAATCGTTACACTTCTCAAAGGGGAAGATGCTAGTGAAGAAGAATCTGATGAACTAACATCTTATATTGAAGATAATTACGATGTAGATGTTGATGTACAAGATGGTGGACAGCCAGTTTACAGTTTTGTCATTGGAGTTGAATAGTTTGATTTGAAAGATACCTTATGGTATCTTTTTTTAGGTGATATTTATATGACAAATGATGTTTTAACAGATCTATTAATGAGTTTAGGTTTGCTTAGTGTATTTCTTCTTATAGGATTTTTATTTCGTTCAAAAATCAAATTATTTCAGTCTACATTTATTCCTTCATCTGTATTAGGTGGTTTTAT
>CAVCCE010000226.1:0-3051 GCA_963600555.1 Duodenibacillus sp. | reverse complement strand
GAAGGATATCGTAGATTGAATCCGATGGTCTATTGTGGATTATATCCAAGTGATGCAGCTAAGTATCAAGATCTTCATGATGCTTTAGATAAATTGCAATTGAATGATGCTTCATTACAGTACGAACCTGAAACTTCACAAGCATTAGGATTTGGATTCCGTTGTGGTTTCTTAGGTCTATTACATATGGATGTTGTTCAAGAACGATTGGAAAGAGAATATAATCTTGATTTGATAGCTACTGCACCATCCGTTATTTATCATGTGTATCTAGCAGATGGTTCTATGGAAGAAATTGATAACCCAGCTAAAATGCCAGATGCTTCAAAGATCGACCATGTTGAAGAACCATATGTAAAAGCTTCTATCATGGTTCCTGATCAATTTATTGGTGCAGTCATGGAATTGTGCCAAAAGAAGAGAGGTATCTATCAAACAATGGAAATCATTGATGCAGGTAGAAATACGATCATTTATGAAATGCCATTATCTGAAATCATCTTTGATTTCTTTGATAGATTGAAATCTTGTACAAAAGGATATGCTTCTTTAGATTATGAATTGATTGGATATCGAAAAGATGAACTTGTCCGTATGGATATACTTTTGAATGGTGAACCCGTTGATGCATTGTCCGTTATTATTCATCGATCTGAAGCATATCATAGAGGTAGTGAAATAACATCTAAGCTAAAAGATCTGATTCCTAAACAACAATTTGAAATACCTGTACAAGCTGCAGTTGGTGGAAAAGTCATAGCACGTACAAACATTAAGTCACTTCGTAAGAACGTATTAGCGAAGTGCTATGGTGGTGATATTTCAAGAAAGAAGAAGTTGTTAGAGAAGCAGAAGGAAGGTAAGAAACGTATGAAGGCTGTAGGTTCTGTAGTGATTCCACAAGAAGCTTTCATGGCTGTTTTATCAATGGATGATGATACAAAGAAATAAACCAGAATACTTGTATCTTCATGTTCCTTTCTGTAAAATGATTTGTTCATATTGTGATTTTACACATAGTGTTTATTCAGAAAAACTTGTGGATGAATGGTTGAATGCATTAGAAAATGAAATTGAACAAAAAGAAATCAATTCTGCTCTTAAGACGATCTATATTGGTGGAGGAACACCTAGTTGTCTATCTAATGAACAATTAGAAAGATTATTGAACTTATTAGATCCTTATGCGACCAAAATCCAAGAATATACGATAGAAATCAATCCAGAAACTTTAACAAATGAGAAAGCTGAATTATTTTATAAACATAAAATCAATCGTGCTTCTATTGGATTACAATCTAGTGATAACAAATTATTGAAACTAATGAATCGTCATCATACATATAAAGATGTAGAAAGATGTGTTGATATATTACAATCAAATGAAATCAATAATATTTCATTAGATATCATGTATTCGATTCCATTTCAAACTATGGATATGTTACAACAAACAGTAGCTGATGCATTACGATTAAAACCAACACATTTATCTTTATATTCATTAACTATAGAAGAAAATACAGTGTTTTCGAAAAAAGGATATGAACACTTAGATGAAGATATAGAAGCAGATATGTATGAATGGATCGTACAGGCATTAGAACTTAATGGTTTTCATCAGTATGAAGTTTCTAATTTCTCTTATGGAGATCATGAATCAATGCATAATAAAGCTTATTGGAATTATCAGGATTTTTATGGTATTTCATGTGGGGCGAGTGGTAAAGAAAATCATATGAGATATGATAAACCACGGTCATTGAAGGAATATGTGATAGATCCTTTTAAACAAGAAGAAATTCATTTAGAAAAAAAAGATGAAATGTTTGAAATGATCATGATGGGGATTCGATTGAAACAAGGAATGAATATTCAATTGTTTGAAGATACATTTCATACTTCATTTATAGATGAATATGGTGATAAGATAAAACCATTGAAAAATAAAGATCTTGTTGAAATCAAAGATTCATATTTCAGATGCACCAAAAAAGGTTATGAAATCATGAATTCGATTTTAGTAGAATTGATGTAGGAGTTTTTTATGGCTGGAAAATTAAAAAAATCAAATGTAAAGAAAAAGAGCCAACGTGCCATTGAGATGGCTGAGGCAAAGAAATTAGAAGAAGAAAAAGAACAAGCTAAGAAAGCAATCAAGAAAAAGAAGAATTACAATAAGAATGCTATTGATACAATGTTCCCATTATATGGTTTGATTTGTGCAATCTTATCATTCTTGTTTAATAAAATTGGTTTCTTTTCTATTATTGCGATCATATTAGGAGCTTTAGGTATTAAACGCAATTCAGATAGAAAAGATACGTTCTATAAAATTGCCATTGCTGATGTAGTGGTTGGGGGAATTACAGGAGTACTATTTATCCTTTATATTACAGGCGTAATTCACCAATAAAGCTTGCGTAACAAGAAAAATAATGATAAAGTATTAAAGCTTTTGTACTGGGAATATCGTTCCTCTGACGTTATGCTCGGTGTAGAAGTTATGAAAAGAAAAGAGGAAATTAAAATGTTATCAAATGAAAAGAAAGCTGAAATCGTAAAGAACTTTGGTCGTAAAGAAGGCGATACAGGTTCTACAGAAGTACAGGTTGCTTTATTAACAGAACAGATCAATGTTCTTACAGAGCACATGAAGGTCAACAAGAAGGATTATTCTTCTAACCGTGGTCTTCTAAAGATGGTTGGACGTAGAAGAAGCTTATTAGCTCACTTAAAGAGCCAAGACATCAACCGTTATAGAGATCTTGTACAAAAGTTAGGTTTAAGAAAGTAATTTCTATACATTTAATCAAAAAAGTCACTAGATATAATCTAGTGATTTTTTTATAATACATGTATGTCATTTATTGAATTTAGAGATGTAAAAAAAGTATATCATGTAGGCGAAGTTGATATTCATGCTTTATCTGGAGCTAGTTTCAAGATTGAAAAAGGCGAGTTTATTGTTGTGGCGGGTGCATCTGGTGCTGGTAAAAGTACGATTTTAAATATCTTAGGTGGTATGGATACTTGCAGTAGCGGTGAGAT
>CAVCCE010000225.1:0-3051 GCA_963600555.1 Duodenibacillus sp. | reverse complement strand
ATAAAAATCACTGTATACGATCATACCTACCCCATTATTACATGTTTTAATATCAATCTAGATTCTAACTCTTTAGCACTCATTCGAAATGCACCTTGTGAAAATACTGCATTTTGAATCAAAGCATCACTTGTCGCATATGTTACTCGATACTTATCTTTTAGATCATATGCTGACTTTTCTAAGAAAGCATCCGCTGTCTCATCAGCTCTTGTATAAATGATCGTTAAGCCTTTCTTTTGTATTCTTGTTCCAGTATTTCCTTTTACTTTATATCCATCAAATACGATCCAGATATCATGATCAAGATATGGATAGTAATTAAACAAATATTCAATCAATTTATCGCGTGCTAAAGAAAGATCCTCATACGCTAATTCTTTCAAAGAATCCCAAGCATAGATCATATTATATCCATCTACGATCAATAGTTCATCCAATTGTTTCTCTGCTTGTACTTTTCTTAATTCTTTAATTCTTTCTCTTTCTTCTTTTTCTTTTTGTTGTGCACGCTGTTTTGCCTTTTCTTTTTCTTCGTTACGATTCTTACTAGAAGTCATTGAGGCAATATAGTTCATATCTGCATCAGATACCTTATAACGCACATTCTGATAAGAAGGTGTTGAAGAAGCTTCTTTTAATTGGATATGCATATACTCATCTGATTTATCCCATGGAACACTATATCCACTACCATTTGCACAAAATACTGAATCGCTTGGATTACGCATATCACTATCAGGGTCATAACCAATCATTTCTATGATTTCATCTTGTGCATTAGATGGTTGATACCCTTTTAATGTCGCAAAGAATCTTCCTTTTCCCTTTGTATAAGCAATGACTTCATTTTGATAGTTCATCATAGTTCGTACAGGACCTTCTCCATGAACACACATCTTATTATCACCCATATCTTCTATCTCAACAGTTGCGTTCTTCATTTCTAGATCATACAAAGCTTTAGATAAGAATTCAGATGGCAATTGTAATTCAAATGAATAATATGGTTCTAATAATACATTTTCAGCCTTCATCAGTGCTTGTCTAACTGCTCGATTACTAGCTTGTCTAAAGTCACCACCAACCGTATGTTTGATATGTCCCTTACCAGAAACAAGAATGATCTTAACGTCTGTTAATAAAGAACCAGTTAATACACCACGATGTCTTTTTTGTGATAAAGCAGATAAGATACTTCTTTGCCAAGAAGAAGACAAGACATCTGTACTACATTCACTCACTACTTGGATTCCACTACCTTGTTGTAAAGGTTCTAAACGAACATGCACTTCTGCGTAATGGCGTAATGGTTCGAAATGTCCAGCACCTTCCACATCATTTCTAATCGTTTCTTGATAAACGATCCTACCAGTTGAAAAGCCTAC
Source organism: Duodenibacillus sp. (assembly GCA_963600555.1). Taxonomy (GTDB): domain Bacteria; phylum Bacillota_I; class Bacilli_A; order Erysipelotrichales; family Erysipelotrichaceae; genus Bulleidia. The sequence continues at coordinate 1,663 of CAVCCE010000225.1, read as the reverse complement.
TTTGATTCCAGAACGATCTTCTATCTTCTTCTGTAAGACTTCCATCTGCATTTCGCCCATGATCTGAACATGGATCTTCTTTGTCTTTTCATCAACATTGATTTGTAATGTTGGATCTTCACTAGCGAGTTCTTTACAAGTATCCGCTAACACCAAAGCATTCGCACCAACTGGTAAAACAAGTTCATAGTTCATAAACGCTGATAGTACAGGTGCACTTTGATCTTCTTCAAATCCAATTCCTTGCCCACTCTCTAAGTGTTCTATTCCCTTCAATGAAACGACCATACCAGCATCTACTTCTTTTAACATTTCAAAGCTTGTTCCATTGTATAAACGAATCTGATCAACCTTTTCTTCATTGATCATATCCTTTACTTTCAAAACACCACCTGTGATCTTCACATGTGTCAAACGATTTCCTTTATCATCTAATGAGATCTTATAGATCCTTCCACCCAATTCTTCAGGATATTCTTTCTTCAAAGTAATCCAATCAATGACATTCATTAATTGTTCCACACCATCATTCTTTAATGCTGATCCAAATAATACAGGAAACCATTTTCTATCATAGAATTCCTTCTGTAATAAAGATTCATCAATACTTCCTGTATTTGAATAATTCTCTAATATCTCATCGCTGATCATAGCCAATGTATCTTCTATCGATTCATCTTGTAGATCAATACACATATCTGAACAATGTTGTTTTAAGTTATTCATTAATTCATTCTTATCAAAATGACTAATATCCATCTTATTCACAAAGAGAATACAAGGAACACCATAATGTTCTAAACACTTCCATATCGTTTCTGTATGAGACTGTACACCATCCTGTCCATTGATCATGATTACAGCTAGATCCAATACTTGTAGACTTCTTTCCATCTCTGAAGAAAAATCTACATGTCCTGGTGTATCAATGACATATACTTCTGTATCTTTCCATGTATAGTGTGCTTCTTTTGAATAAATCGTTATTCCATGTCCTCTTTCTTGTTCATCATAATCAAGTACTGTATCTTGATGATCCACTCTACCAAGCTTGCGAATCACTCCAGCATTAAATAACATGCTTTCAATACATGTCGTTTTTCCTGCATCTACATGTGCTACTATTCCTATCGTCGTTCTTTTCATCTTAATTATTCTAACAAAAAAGAGAGTATTTGTTTTATCTCATACTCTCAAATCAGTTCCACAATATGGACAATAATCCGTACGTTCATCATCCAGCGCTACATGATTACATCTAGGACAATGATACTTCCCATCTTGTTTGATCCATGTATATCCCTCTTTTTCTCTCAACATACATTCACTACGTTCTTGTTTCGATGCTGCTTCAATCGTAAAAGAAGGATCATGATGATTCTTTTGATACCAATGTTCATAATCATGATATGTCCAAATGATCCTATCATTCTCTCTTTGTGTATCTAATAACTCTTGTTGTTTTTCTTCCAATTGTTTTTGAAGTTCTCGATACTTTCCTAAATCTTGCGCATCTTTATAATTTTCATACTTCCAGAACACGCTTCTCAACAAAGAATCCTTCAACATATTCTTTGTCTCATCAGTAATATCTTTCTTCTTAGCTTGTTTTTTTACAGTTAATTCTGTACCAACCAAGATTCCACAGTATGGTGGAATATAG
>CAVCCE010000224.1:0-3082 GCA_963600555.1 Duodenibacillus sp. | reverse complement strand
ATACCATTCAAATCATATCTAACGATGGTTATGAATTAATCATTCGATCAAACAATCATACATACGCTCTAGATTCATTCAGTGCACATGCAATCAAAGTATATGCATGAAAAAAGTGGGATATTACAAATTCCCACTTTTTCATTAATTCCATTTTTGATAAACGTTAATAACGTAATAACCATCACCTTTTGAATAAGAAGCAATTCCTGCTACGTTATTTGGATTACTACTAGAATCTCCATATACAGAACCAATAACTGCTGAATATCCAGTATCATCAGATACATATTCACAAATTTCACTAGAAGATAATCCATTATAGAAAGAAGTATTAAAATCAGGTAATGTAGCAGTTGGAGCAACTACATTTTGATTACTACTACCTTCTTCACTAGAGGAACTTACTGATGTGGATTCTGATGGTGTAGAAGATACTGAACTACTTGAGGTATAAGAAGCACTTGAAGTAGTAGTTTCTTCACTTTCTTCTTTCTTACCTCTAGAAATCGTTACTGTAATCGTATCACCTTTCTTAATGACAGCTCCATTTTCTACAGAAACAGAAATTACTTTACCTTTTTCAATAGAATCATCATATACTTCTTCAACATTGACTGTAATTGAATTTTCTTCCGCCCATGCTTTAATATTTTCTAAAGAATAATTCGATAAATCAGGTGTTGTTATCTGTAATGATTCTAAGGAAGGTGTAACTTTAATTGTTACTTTATCACTTCTTTTTACTGTTGTTCCTGCAACAGGATCCATGGAAATAAATGTACTTTCAGGTAACTCATCATTCATTTCATATTCATATACTACATTTGTAAATTTATTGTTTGCAAACCAATCTTTGATTTCTTGTTCAGTCTTACCAGTAAAATCAGCTAAGGCAAATTCCTTATCTGGATCAGCACCTTGAGATAAAGTAATTGTTAAACTATCATCATCACTTAATACCTCACCTTCTGATAAAGATTGTTTCATAACAACGTTTTCTTCAGTCTCTTCAGAATATGTATATTCATATTTGATTTGTTCATCATTTATCTTATTATCACTCTTCCAAACTTCAACATACTTCTTAGATTGACCAATGAAGTTTTTCACTTTGACATTGTTGTTAGAAATTGCGAATAAAGTAATGGTAGTTGTAAGAGCTACTATAGCTCCTACAACACCAGTTAATACAACTTTGACACTTGATTTTAATTTTCTCTTATTGTTCATATCATTCACCTTTTATTCAATCGTTAGAATATATCTAGAACGTGTATTTGTTTTTGTTAAACGATACGTATGACCGTTTGCGTATCCTACAATATCATCAGTATCTTGAATACTATACATTTCAAAAATATCCCTAGCATTATCTGTCGATACATCAATATATACTTTGTATGTTCCAGTAGATAGATTAGTTAGATCACAATCAGCATTGAACCAAGTTTGTGTATAAGAATTATTACACTTCATATAACGTGTCATATTTCTTTGTTCACTCATAAGACTTGTATCAAAAGTTGTGCTCTGTCCATCATCTGATTCAATGATTACTTTATAAGAAGGATGCGTTTCTGGGGTAAAATCAGTCAGGTAGATTCCAGCATATGCATCCATTGTTAAGTGACCATTCTCAAGAGATAAACTTGTTGTACCAAACTTAGGAATCATTGCGGAAGGTTTATTCACTACAGAGAAATCTATAGAGTTCTTTTCTACAGATAAGGAATATCTGTAGTTAGAACTTGCATCCGCAAATAGTTTTACATAGGATCCATCATCTTTCTTATATGAATGATCATAATCTGAACCATTCATTAAGAAGGAATAATAACCGCTCGTTCCATTATTTGATACCCTGATACCAATGTAGTAATTACAATTTTCAAAATCATCTAGATCAAATGAAGTCGTAAATTGAACTGCATCTGTTGTATATCCTGATAATAATTGTTGTCCATAACTTTCAGTAGTACATGGAATTACAATTGATTTCTTTGTATCAGCATTTGTAAGGATCAGATCATGTTGAACTTCACCCATAATTGCGTTCATTTTCCTGAATAATGCAAGACCTGTAATTGTAACAACATGTGTTTCTTCATTGAATTGAACATCTTTGATAGAAGCTATCATCTTTCTATTTTCTTCTAATGCATCGATTGTTTGATATTGACTACTTGGAACAACATTCGTATTTGTTGTAGTTGAACTAGAAGGATCTTTGTTTTCTTCTTGTTTATTTTCTGTATATGTTACCCAACTACCAGTTGAAGCAAACCATTGGTTTGTTCCAATTTGATACCAAGTATATCCATCCGCTTGTTGAACAGAATATACATAATAAGAACCACCATCTTGTGCAACACCTACAGTAGAATAACTTGTTCCAGGACCCTTACGAATCCTTAAGTTAGATACATTTACTGTTGCAGTACCAATGACAGTATTAGAAGATGAACTTGTTTGAACAGTTCCACCAATCAAAGTTACGTATTGTTTTTCAATCCAACCAACACTAGAATTCCAATCATAATCTTTTCTTTCATCAGAGGAAAATTTATATTTTGAACCATTTTCAATATAATCCGTTGATTGGATCTTATACCAATCACCACTTTCTTCAAGAATCGTTACAACATGATTCTTTTGATATGTAGCTCCATATTCAGTTGTATAAAGTGTATTCCCATTGATATTATCTTTAACAGCAACCCCTTTTGTATTAACAACACCAATAGAGGTCTCATTGAATTCAGTTAAGTTACCATCATTACCGTTATAGATCTTATCAAATCGATATGCTAGAGAAGCTAATGTCAAGCCATAGTAATTATCAGAAGCATACTTTACTGCGATACCACTACCTTTATTACCAAAATGAGATCCAAAGAATCGTGTATCATCTGTATCAAGATATTCTCTTAATAATATAGAAGCTTGATAATTGATACAATCTGCTACAGAGGAGAATGTTGTCGCATTATTAGGATCATTATCATAAGCTGCAATACCGAAGATATTATTTCGATTCGTAGCATAATAACTTGTTCCCCATCCAGATTCATTTATAGCT
>CAVCCE010000223.1:0-3092 GCA_963600555.1 Duodenibacillus sp. | reverse complement strand
GTACAATGATGTGGATCAAAATATGTCTGTGTCATTGTCCATGAAGGATCTTGATTTTCTTTAACCACTTTCAATACTTCATCTCTCAATTCACCTTTGAATTGAACTTCAAGTTTACCAGTATCAAATTCAGCTAAAGTATCAATACCACCAACAATGACATGAGACTTATTTCTTGCTTTGGACTGTGTCATAAAATCATCCATCTTCAAGCATCTAACTTCTTCATATCCATTCACATAAACAATAGCGTTAATATCATATGGCATTAAGAATGTTAGGATCTTTCTTATATTTTCTTTGCTTAATAAATAGAATTTTTCTGTAGTTCCTGTTTTTGCGTCATACAATTCTCCACCATTCATACCTACCGCAAAATCAAATTCAAAATCAAGATTCCATCTTTTCGCGTAAGATAAAACTCTCGAATCTACTGGTCTACCAGTAGCTAATCCAAACAATGCACCTTGTTTATGAAGTTCATTCAAAGCAGATCTTGTTAAAGGCATCAAGTCTTCACCTTTCATGCAAAGTGTTCCATCAATATCTGCCGCAATTACATCAAAATGATTCATACATTTCATCTCCTAATATTACTATTTTATTTCATTATCCATGATTTGGAATATTTATTTTTACAACTACCTTTTGACACCTTCACAAACCCTAATGGATATTTATCAACACAAATAATCGCATATCCATCTTTAATAGAGGAATCTTCTATTTGTATTGTTTCACCTTTTAAATATTTTATTACTCGAGGATCATCTACAGATAAGTAAATCACATTAGAATACTCATCTTCTTTCAAATACATAGGTAATATTTCATCCCATTCAAATCGATTCTTTTTCTTCTCACCTAATAAGACACCAGATCGCATGATTCTTAAACCATTCAGATCAATACCTGTTTCTCTACATGCATATAATCGATTATTGATTTCAATGCATTGACTATCTAGAAATGTAGCGTGGATAATATCTTGTTTAATATTATAATCATGCATCTTATTCTTATTTTCTTTTTTCTTTCCTTCTTTGACCAATAAAGAAATAAAGTGTCCTTCGCCTTTTACTCTATGAGGAAATAGTTTTGTCCCATATTCATTTTGAGAGAACCCTTCACACTTTTGAATAGGAACCACCTTTAAAGATGAATCCAAAGATAACGCATACTGAATGATTTCTTCATCTTCTTTTTCAGAAAATGTACAAGTTGAATAAACAATCATTCCACCCTCACTCAACATATCAATACAACTTTTTATAATACTTTTCTGAATCGGAACATAATAAGAAGAATCATGTTCTATCCAAGAATTGATCAAATGATGTTCTTTACGAAACATACCTTCACCACTACATGGAGCATCAATCAAGATCTTATTAAAATAATGTGGAAAATACGTTTCTAATTTTTCAGGTGTTTCAGAACATACATAAGAATTTCGAATTCCAAATTTTTCTAAATTTTTTAATAAAGCCTGACATCTAGAATAAGAAATATCATTTGATATTAAAACACCAGTATCATTTAGTTTGACACCAAGCTCTGTAGATTTTCCTCCAGGAGCAGCACATATATCCAATACTCTATCCCCATCTTCAATAGGTAACGATTCTGCAGGTAACATCGCACTAGCTTCTTGAATATAATACAATCCTGCATAGTAATATGGATGTTTTGTGATTGGATCATTCGCATTATAGTAAAAACCATTATGGCACCAAGGAATTGGCTCTAAATGATATGGAAAAATATTCAAAAATTCTTCAACAGATATCTTTAACTCATTTACTCTTAGTGCAGTATCATGAGGCTGTTCAAAAGATTTGATATATGCATCAAAATCATCTTTCAATAATTCTCTCATCTCTTCTAAATATTTTTCAGGCAATTCAATCATAGTTAACATTTTAACACATCAAATTTTTCTTTTAGTCATTAGTGTTATAATTTTCCTTGTATTTTATACAAGGAGCTGTAATTATGACATTTGTAAAGAAAAGTGCAAATTTAACACCAATCGTTGATAACGTATTTTCTATTGTTTCTTTAGCGAAAAAAGACAAATTAGAAAACGGAACAAAAAATGTAGTAGATGCTACGATTGGTTCATTATATGGAGAAGATGAACAATTAGTCGCATTAGATGAAGTATTCAATCATTACGATACTATCGATCACAGAACGAAAGCTGCCTATGCTTCTAGTTTTACAGGAAATCCTGATTATAGAGAAGCTGTTTGGAATTGGGTAAAACAAGATGAAAAGATAGAGCTTCCACATTCTGTTATCGCTACACCCGGAGGAAGTGGTGCTGTCAGTATGTCTATTGAAACATTCTTAGATGCTAATGAGACTTTAATCATTCCAGACATTGCTTGGGGAAACTATGCACTCATGGCTTCCAATAACAATATCCAAGTAAAGAAATATAAGATGTTTGATGAAGATCATTTCAATATTACTTCATTTAAAAATACAGTTTTAGAAGTATCCAAAACACAAGATAGAATCTGTATCATCATTAATGATCCTTGTCATAACCCTACTGGATATTCTATGAGTGAAGAAGAATGGAATGAGGTCATTGATTTCTTAAATGAAGTATCAAAAAATAATTCTGTTATTCTAATTGATGACATCGCATATATTGACTATTCATATAATCTTTCAACAAGCAGAAAATATATGAATACATTTAATCACATTTCAGATAATGTAATGATCGTTGTTGCATTCTCTTGTTCAAAAGCATTAACTTCTTACGGCTTAAGATGTGGTGCTGCAGTTGTTATTTCAACAAACAAAGATTCTGTTCGTGAAGCTGAAATCTTCATGGAGAAAAAGGCACGTGCCACTTGGTCTAATATTCCAAATGCAGCAATGAGCAACTTTGTTTGGATCACAAGCGAAGGAAAAGATGCATTCCTTAAAGAAAAACAGAAATATATCGACCTCATGAAAGAAAGAAGTTCAATCTTTCTTTCTGAAGCAAATGAAGTAGGTCTAGAATGTTATCCATATAAAGAAGGATTCTTCATTACATTAAAAATGAAAGATAATGATTATAGAGATACATT
>CAVCCE010000222.1:0-3094 GCA_963600555.1 Duodenibacillus sp. | reverse complement strand
CAATAATACCGCTATGATATTTGGAATTGCCATAAGTCCATTCATCAGATCCGCAAAATCCCATATCACATCGATAGATACAACCGCACCAATAAATACACAAATGACCCACAACACTTTGTATGGTTTAATAGCTTTTTCACCAAACAAATAGATAGAACAACGTTCTCCATAATAATACCAACCAAGGATCGTAGAAAACGCAAATGTAATCAACCCTGTCAACAATAATGGAACACCAATGACTGGAATGGTAGAAAATGCTTGTGATGTTAATGCTGCACCATTGCCACTTAATGCATCAATACTAGGATATTTAATGATACAAGATACCAATACAAGTCCTGTCATCAAACAAATAACGACCGTATCCCAGAATGTACCTGTCATTGATACAAGAGCTTGTCTTTTAGGATTCTTTGACTTAGCAGCTGAAGCAATCAATGGTGCACTACCCATACCTGATTCATTTGAAAATAAGCCTCTAGCGAAACCATATCTACAACAAACAGAAATCGTTGTTCCAATGAAGCCACCACTCACAGCACTAGGATTGACAGCTCCTTTTACGATCGTAACGATCGTTTCAGGAATATATTGAATATTCATACACAAGATCAAGATGCAACCTAAGATATAGAATCCTGCCATAAATGGAACAAGTTTTTCCGCAACACGTGTAATACTTTGAATTCCACCTAGAATGACCAACGCAACAATGATCGTTAATACGATTGCGGCAGCTAAAGGAGGAACGCCAAAGTTTTGATTTAGATTTTCAGCTACGCCATTTGATTGGACCATGCATCCAATTCCAAATCCGCACAAAGCAGCCAAACCCGCAAAAATGATTCCTAACCATTTCATATGAAGTCCACGATCTAATGCATACATCGCTCCACCAATCATAGAACCATTTTCACTCTTTACACGATACTTTAACGCAATCAACGTTTCAGAATATTTAGTAGCCATCCCAAAGATACCAGTGATCCACATCCAAAGAACTGCACCAGGTCCACCCAAAGCAATCGCTGTACCAACACCAATGATATTTCCTGTACCAATCGTAGATGATAAAGCTGTCGTTAATGCACCAAATTGAGAAATATCTCCATTATCTCCATCTTCATCTATGGTAACAGATAATTTAATTGCCTTGAATACTTCTTTTTGTACAAATCCTGTACGAATCGTCATGAAGATGTGTGTACCAATTAACAATATGATCAAAGGCCATCCCCATAACAATGAATCTAATGTATGTATCAATTCTGCCATAATCTACTCCTTGTCGTAGATTATACAATAAAAAAGAACAGTTTCAAAAACTGAAACTATTCCTTTGAATTCAATTTCTTCAATGTGCCATTGTTCTTTAATCTTGGATACATTGCGATATAAAGAGCTGAAGCAATGATAATAGCAAGTACTCCATTAACACCTGTTGTCACAAACTTCGCTACTGCTAGTGCTCCTGCAGCTTTTTCAGCATTTCCTAAGATTACTAAATAATAAAGATATGATAACAATGTTTCCCCTATTAGATTGAATACCATACCACCTGTACAAGATAATACGACTTTCTTATAAAGACTCTTTCCTTCTTCTTTTTGAATATGGAATACTTTATGAGCCAATAAACCAGTTACGATACCAATACCAAGTTTTAAGATGATCGTCTTAGGAGCAACTGTAATATAGATAGGATCTAATAGGTCTCCAATCCCCATACCAATAGCTCCCGCAATTCCTCCCGGAATACCACCCAATAATAACGCTGCCAATACACAGAATGTATTTCCTAAATGAAAAGATGTATAACCAACTGGTGTAGGAATCTTGATTTGTAGGAATGTGAATGCGACATAACAGAGTGCAGTCATTAATGCTGTAACTGTTAACTTTAAAGTATTTGTACTCTTCATAATAAAATCCCCCTAGTACGAGGGATATTTTATAAATATTTTGATATTATAAAAATAACCAGTTTTAAACACTTTTATAAGACCAGATTATTGATCGTTGAATAAACGCATCCAGTTATCTGTAACACCTTTTACGCTTTCTTCCAGTGAGCCAACACTTTCACTTGCGTAGCTCTTCGCTAATTGAAATACAACTTTCTTGAAGTTATCTACCTTATCCTTTGGTAATGTTGTTAATTTCTTTAATATCTTAGGAACATTGGTAATGATAGATTTGTTGAATTCTGATACACATGTAGCTCCACTAGCAGCCAACACATCAAATACTGTATCTACGAATATCTTACGATCTTCTAAAGATAGATCTTTCAACCAACCTCTAATAGTCTTATCTGCCAAGATACTTTCTGAACTTCTTCCTTCTACTTGTACAAATTCATTTCGTTTCACTTGCCAAGTATTCGCATCATGTTGCATCATTCCTTTTCCACTTGATTTGATGACTTTCTTATCCCCTAAAGAATACATCAACATTCCAATCACTGAACATTCAGGTACGATTGCTTTGATCTTTGGTTGAATATTTTTATATTCATCTTCTTCTGTTACTTCATGCATGAATCCAGGTCCGTCATTTGACCATACTTCTATGATTTGGCTTTGAACATCTTCCTCACAGAAAGCACTCGCATATACCGCAAAGTTTCCTCCTTTTGAATGTCCACCCACTCGTATCTTTTCATTTTTTCCTGAGAAACAATCATTCAAATATTTCAAAGATTGTCTTTGTCCTTCTGTTTCTTCCATATAAGAAAAACAAAGATCTTCTTTCCATCCTACAAATGTATCATCTGTTCCTCTATACGCTACATAAACAGTTCCATCTGGTAACCACATCTGCACCGCAGACATCTGTTCACTCTTTTCTCCACTAATGATATTAATGTACCCTTTAAAACGAATATCTCCATATCTTTTAGAATCAACCATAGAATCCATCAATAACGGAGCTTTCGCAATAAAGCTTGTTCTAGCTAATATCTCTTCTCTTGTATGAATCTTGTAATATTTGTCATAGATTTCTTTTAGTGTTACAAAACCTTCTTCACCAACTTCTGGAATACAACCATCAAAGTCTGTATAAGATAATTGTGCTAATACTAGAT
>CAVCCE010000221.1:0-3100 GCA_963600555.1 Duodenibacillus sp. | reverse complement strand
GATATTTGGATGTGCTAAAGCTGCTGCAGCTTGTGCTTCTCTTTCAAAACGCAATATACTCACAGTATCTGTTGAAAGATCTGCTCTTAATATCTTGATTGCAACTTGACGATTTAAGATCGTATCGACCGCAAGAAAAACATCAGCCATACCACCTTGTCCGATATGTGATACTACTTCATAACGATCAGCGATTACATTATTACGATTCGTAGCCATTATTCATCACCATCCATATCTAACAAGATTACTGTAATATTATCAAATCCACCTGCATCCAATGCACACTTCATCAATCTTCTTGCACGTAAAGATGGATCAACATATTTATCTAAAATAACAGAAGAGATCTTGTCTTCATCTACATAACCATGAAGACCATCAGAACATAATAACATTCCCTTCATTTCTTCAGTATGAAGATCAATATCTGCTCTTACGCTTTCCCACACGCCCAATGCATTTGTTAAAACATTTTTCTTTGGATATGTTTTTGCTTCTTCAGGTGTCAATTCGCCATGTAATACCATATCATTCACCAACGAATGATCTGTTGTTAATTGTCTAAGATTTCCATTATCAAACCAAGCATATGCTCTTGAATCACCAATATTCACGACCATCTTTCCAAAAGATGTAATCATCACCCCACAGAAAGTAGTCCCCATACCTTTCAGATTCTCATGAGTTTGTCCATATTCAAAGATCTGTAAATTACATGCATTGATTGCTGAAGTGATCCATTTTCTAGTTTCTTCTTCATTTGTGAATTTTTCTGTTTCAGAAAACACCTTAGAAAAGAAACGAACAGTCATTCTTGAAGCAATATCTCCACCAAAATTACCACCAATCCCATCTGCAACAATGGCAAAAATGTCATTAGACTGATTCGTCGCAATGACATATGAATCTTGGTTATTTTTTCTCACAAGGCCTTTATCTGTTATTCCATAATACTTCATGAAGACTCTTTATTCCTCTCATGTTTTGCACGCAATTGTCCACATGCCGCATCAATATCATCACCATGTTTTTGACGTAACGTAGCTTTTACTCCATGCTTCATCAATACATCATAGAAATGTAATGCTTTTTTATCATCTACACCACTATAGCCATTCTCATCTACTTGGTTATATGGAATCAAATTGATATATGCATTCATACCACGAACTAGGTTTGCTAATGTAATAGCCATCTCATCTGTATCATTTACATCATGTAAAAGAATATATTCAAACGTTAATCTACGATGATTATTTTCACTATAGTTTCTTAAAGCTTCCATCAATACATCTAAAGGATATGCCTTATCAATTGGCATGATCTTTCTTCTTAGCTCATCTGTTGGAGCGTGTAAAGAAATAGCCAAGTTATATTGATAATGTCCCTTTGTAAATTCATTAATTTTTGGAACGACTCCACAAGTAGAAATCGTAATATGTCTAGCACCGATTGCTAAACCAAGATCAGAATTCACGATTGAGCAGAAATCCATTACATTATCGTAATTATCAAAAGGCTCACCTGTTCCCATAACTACGATATTATCAACTCTTCTACCTTCCTTATCTAATTGTTTTTGAACAAACATGACTTCCCCTACGATTTCACCAGCAGTAAGATCACGTTGCTTCTTTAACAATCCAGATGCACAAAAAGAACATCCCATATTACATCCAACTTGTGAAGTAACACAAAGAGAGTCTCCAAAATGGAAATGCATCAATACAAGCTCAACACTTGAGCCATCTGATAATTCTGCTAAGAACTTGATTGTCCCATCTTTTGACACTTGTCTTTGAATTTCTTTGAGTGGTTCAATAGAATACTCTTGTTTCAATTCTTCAATGAAAGACTTTGGAAGATCTGTCATTTCATCAAAACTATTTGCTCTTTTTCTGTATAGCCAAGAAAACATCTGTTTTGCACGATATGGTTTTTGTCCATGTGCCACTAACATTTCTTGCATTTGTTCATATGTTAAATCGTATATTGTTTTCATACCTTATATTCTACCATATCAATGTACTTTTTCTAACTTTGCAATATAAAAACCATCATGGTTTGTTTCGAATGGAAATATCGTTTTTTCTTCAATCAAGAAAAAATCATCATGATTTTTTAAAAATGTATTTATTTGAGATGTATTCTCTTTCTTGTTCAAAGTACATGTTGAATAAACCAAGATTCCACCTTTTTTCAAATAAGAAGATGAAATATTTAATATTTCTTTCTGTATTTGAATGATTTCATCAATATTTTCTGGTTTTAAATGCCAACGTATCTCTGGTTTATGAGATAGATCACCTAGACCAGAACACGGAACATCACATAATATCCTATCAAATGATTCTTTTTCAAACGTTTCTTTAGTTGCATCATTCACTTTTGTTTTTACGTTTGTATTTCCACAACGTTTCATGAGTTCATCAATCAAATGACATCTTTGTTCATAAAGATCACATGCAACGACTTCACCAGTATGATTCATCAATGCAGAAATCATCTGTGTCTTTGTTCCAGGTGCTGCACACGTATCTAATACTGTCATTCCTTCTTTAACATCTAAAGAGAATACAGGTAATAAAGAAGAAGGATTTTGAACCAATACTTTATCTTCTTTAAAATATTCTGTCTTTTGAATTGCTTGATTCATTGTAAATGAATAGTCATCTATAAAATGAACATTTTTATCTTGTGATAATTGTTCCTTTGTTATCTTCAATGGATTGATTCTTCCATAAACTTTTGGAATCTGTTGATCAGCAAGCATGATTTTTTTTGTTATTTCTTCTCCATAATGTGCTTTCCACATATGATAGATCCATTCAGGGTGAGAATATTGGATGCATATATCATCACTATTTTTCTTTCCTTCTTGAATGACTCTTCTTAAAATAGCATTCACAAATTTTTTTTCATTTTCTCTAACAAGTTCAACTGCTTCATTAACAATAGCGTAGTCTTCTCCATTCATAAAGAATAGTTCATAGATTGCCATATCAATCGTTAAAGCTGTTTTTAATTTTGTTCTTTTTGCATAGCTTCTCCACTGATATTCTAAAAAACGATAATTACGAATAACACCATATACTAC
>CAVCCE010000220.1:0-3162 GCA_963600555.1 Duodenibacillus sp. | reverse complement strand
AAATCACATCTGCGTTATATTCATCTAATAACTTAAAATCTTTTTTTCGTGAATCAGCTTGATATCCAAAACAAGCAAAAATTAATAATGTATTTGAATTTTCATTTTTTAAATATTGTTCCAATTTTTCTAATCGAGCATCTCTCTTTTTTGCTTCATTTTCTTTCCTTTTCTTCACAGCAGGAGTATCCGTTTTTAAAATCTTTTCTGCTTCTTTATTAGAAGAAGATAAGAAAAAAGGATTCTTTACAATTACAGCTTTTTTATCTTCATCAAACAAAGAAAAAGAATCACATTCAACAAGAACATTTTCTATATTAAATGTTCTTTTATCTGAAGCATCGATTGTAACAATATGATCATGATCTATATTGTATTTTTTTAATGTATTTTTTAATCCTTCTTCTATACGAAAAAGATCTTCTCCACAGTAAATATAAATTGACATGCATCTATTATAACAGACCTATCTCAAAACGAGATGTAATAAAGACATTAAAATGATGGAAACAAAGAATCGTAATATCTCCACTTTCTTTTGTATCAAAATAAGAAACATGTCTTTTTAATAATTTTTGAATTACCTCTGAACTGGGATGATGATAAAGAGAATAGGAACCTGATGAAATAAGCGCAAGTTTTGGTTTTACTGTATCCAAAAACTTATCACTAGAAGAAGTTTTAGAACCATGATGTCCTAATTTTAAAATATCACAAGAAAGATTTGGATTGTTATTTATGATATCTTTTTCAGTTTCTTCAGTAGCATCGCCCATTAAACAAACTTGCTTTCCATTTAAATTAATTATATTAACTATAGAACTTTCGTTTTCTTCTTCACTTGTTATTGTATTGATATCTAATAAATTAAATACACTTGATTTTATATCACTCTGATGTGTCGTAATAACCTGTTTTACAATATAGTCCTTTTCAACATTTTCTTGATTTCCACTATGGTCATTATCAGAATGTGTAATGATCATAGTATTAAGCGTATGTATGCTTTTCGATTTCAAAAAAGTATTTAATGAATTATATGCTGATGGTTTTCCTGTATCTATCAAAATATTATCACTATTAAAAGGAGCACGAATAAGAATCGAATCACCCTGTCCTACGTTAATGATTGATAATTCCATACAAGGATGAAATAATCCTGTCACTTGAAATATCATTAATAAAATATTCGCATATAAAAAGAAACGTTGCTTATTTTGAATCACAAGTAAACAAATAATATAAAATATAAAACCTACACCTAAAATTGAACCATTCAACACAAAACGTTCACTTATTTGATTTAACTTATTCAACAATAAGACAACAGGATCAAATAAGGAAATATGAAGAATCATATAAATAATTGAACATATAAACAAAGCTCCATTTAATCGTTGAATAACAGGATATAAAAATGAACGTATTAAATCAATCGATTGGAAGAATATACTTTGTATCAAAAATATACAGAAATGAATTCCATGTTTTTTATTTTCTTGAAATAGAAATGAATAATGAAAAATTGCAGGTATTAAAAAAGATGCACTTGTAATCTGACTTGGATAAAGAATCATTATTACAGTCATTATGATTCCAGTTCTTCTTTCTATTGAAGAATAGGAAGAAAGAATGTGAAATAAAACATTCTCTAAAACTAATAATGGAAAACGATAAGCAATCAATAACAGTATACCAAACAGAATCAGAATCTTATCTCTATGTTTCTTATCTAAAAAAAACTTTAATACCCAGTCTAATATTAATAATATCCCAGAATAAGAAAAACCATTTTGATTCATCCAATCATCATCACTTACGTTAATATTTAATAGACTTTTATATAAAATATTCTGTACATTAGTATCTTCTATCTTATCGATTTTTTCTTGTAATAAACGGCGAAATGAAAAATGTTCTTTTGCAAATTCAATATCATCTTTATCTAATGAATAATACACTCCTTGATCATTTAACCATTTTGAATAATTAAAACCATAAAAATGATATGTTGTTTCAATTAAATCAGGTGTACCATGAATTTCATATTCACCATCTATTTGTAAAATCGAATCTGTATAAACAATAACTTTCTCATTACCATTTTGTAATATTGCGTAATTTTGATTAACTTTTCTTGCATACCCATTATTCATCTGTGGTATTTCCTTAGAATAAACAGGTATACAAGTAATAAAACAAATAATACATAAATAAATGAATGAATAATCTTTCGTTCTTAAAAACCAAATCAATAATACAGATATCAATGAAGGAATAAACAAAAACTTTTTAAACAGCAGAAATATAAATAACAGTATAGAAAACAGAACAATATTTTCTTTAATTGAATTCATAACGTAATGGAATCCTTAATATTATCAAATTTAGACTGTCCTATACCTTTAACATTCATTAATTCATCTAAAGTTTGAAATAAACCATTTGATTCCCGATATTCAATGATACGTGTCGCTAATGATGGACCAATTCCTTTTAATCCGGTTAATTCATCAACTGTTGCTGAATTTATGGAAATCTTAGAAATAACATTATTACTAGATGTAGTAGATGGAATCGTCACAACATCGGCATCTTTAAGAATCGTATAAGGATTCAAAGATGAAGTATCAGCATCATCACTTAATGTAATTCTTCCTAAGACATCATTAATAGTTGAATACATTGGTAATACAATACTTTGTTCTTGTTCTACAGCGCCCTTCACATAAACTCTAATTGTACTATCATCTGATTCAGATAAAACAATTGGAGTCAAATTCACAAATAGAACTGCACACAATAATAAAAATAGGATAACTGATTGTCTTTTCATAAAAAGTACCTCCATATATCCTATTCACATATTTTTTTGAAATTCCAAAAAAAATATCAGAAATTCTGATATTTTATGAATTACTTGATAGAAAGAATTTCAACCTTGTATGGTTTAGAAACTTCAACAGTAACTACATCACCAACTTTACAACCTAAAATAGCTTGTGATAATGGTGTTTCATTAGATACTCTACCATTTAAAGGATCAGCTTCAGTAGATCCAACGATCTGATAAGTTTCTTCTTCATTAGTATCCTTAAATAATAATTTTACTGTACTACCAATTTGAACATTTTTCTTACCATTTTTAGAGCTAATTAATTC
>CAVCCE010000219.1:0-3173 GCA_963600555.1 Duodenibacillus sp. | reverse complement strand
GTGAAAATATAGAAACTATTAAGAAAAGAATTGAAGAGAATCAATATGAATATCTTTTAATCAATAGTTGTCAATGGGAAGATAATCAAGATTACTTTGATTCAATAGCTGAAGTAACCTATTTGGATGAATGCGAAGACGAAACAGATATTGTGATTGTGAAATTGAGTTCGTAGAAACTTAAGAAAAAGTTCGCTTCTGAATTTTGTATACAAAATAAAGGTGTTGTATAATAACACAGGTAAGTGAACTTACTTGTGTTATTTTTTATGCAGAAATTTTATAGATGGATTAGTAAACATAGAGAAGTTATTATGGCAATTGTAGATATTTCAATTGTTGTATTTTCCTATTGGTTTGCGTATTTTATAAGAACTGATTTTGGTAGAGAAGCTATTGTATTTGAATCTAGAGCGTTATGGGGCTATATGATCTGGCCTGTAGCGTTAAATTTAGCTTCTATTCTTTTATTTCAATTAAATAAGTCATTATGGATGTTTATTTCTATTGATGAAGCGTTAAGAGTAGCTGCGACAGTATTTGTAGGTAATTTTGCTTGGTGGGTCGCAATGTTAGTGTTGATGATTCCTTGGTATGTACGTTCTGTACCAGTTATCGCAGGTATGATTCAGCTGTTATTGATGCTAGGTTTACGTTTGATGTACCGTGTCATTCGCAGAGATTCAGCACAACGTCATAGAAGCCATAGAGCTGTTATTTTGGGCGCTGGTTCAGCTGGCGTTACTGCGATGAGAGAAATCACATATAGTGATTTATATGATACAAGAATCATTGGATTTATTGATAAGAATAAACAAAAAGTTAAGAAGAGACTAAGCGGTGTCGTAGTGCTTGGTACAGATGAAGATATGCCTCGTATCGTAAGACAGTACAACATTGATACAGCTTATATCGCAATAAAAAATATTACGAAACAAGATTTGAAAGAAATGATTGAAAGATGTAGGCAAATGAATTTGCGTACAAAGATCGTATCATTTGAACTACAGAACAATGTTGGTGAAAAAGCTTCTGTACGTAATGTTAATATCAATGATTTACTAGGTAGAGGTGAACTGTATCTTAACAATGAAGAGATTGGTGGTTACTTAACAGGCAAAACAGTAATGGTTACTGGTGCTGGTGGTTCTATTGGTTCTGAACTAGTTAGACAGATTATGCAGTTTACACCAAAGAGATTGGTATTGTTAGATATCTATGAAAATAACATGTATGATCTTCAACAAGAAATCAACATGGAAAGAAGAAGTGGTCATGATCAAACGATTACAGATGTTGTATGTTTGATTGGTTCTGTTAGAGACAAAAACAGAGTGGATGAAATCATGAAAGAATATCAACCAAATGTTGTATTCCACGCTGCTGCACATAAACATGTACCATTAGTTGAAAGTAGTCCATTAGAAGCTATTAAAAACAATGTGTTAGGTACAAAGAATGTAGTAGAGTGTTGTATCACGAACTATGTAGATAAGTTTGTTATGATTTCTACAGATAAAGCTGTTCGTACAACAAACGTTATGGGTGCTACGAAGAGAATGTGTGAACTCATTGTTGAAGGATATAAGAACAATGGTGTCACAAAACTCTGTGCTGTTAGATTTGGTAATGTATTAGGTTCTAATGGTTCTGTTATTCCTCTGTTTGAAAAACAGATTGAGAAAGGTGGACCAGTAACTGTTACGGATCCTAATATCATTCGTTACTTCATGACGATTCCAGAAGCTGCACAGCTTGTATTACAAGCAGGTTCTTATGCGAAGACTGGTGAAATCTTTATCCTTGATATGGGTAAACCAGTAAAGATCGTTGATCTAGCTAGAAACTTGATTCAATTATCAGGACTCATTCCTGATGAAGATATCAAGATTGAATTTACTGGTCTAAGACCTGGTGAAAAGTTATATGAAGAATTACTTGTTGATCCTAAGAATTCAACAAAGACTGCGAATAACTTGATCTTTGTCGCAGAACCTGAAGATATTAGTATGGATGAAGTAAATGATAAGATCAGTGAATTGTGTGAACTTGTTGAACAAGGAAAAGCAGATAACGAATCTATTATTCAAATCATTACAAAGAAAGTAAATTAAAAGGAGTACTATGAAACAGAAATATACATGGAAGGGGTTAGCTATATTCGGTTTGGTCTTTTGTGTATTGTTAGCTGTTTTTAGTATTCCTTTTTATCAATATCTAGATTGGGGATTCCAATATCAAGATATTAAGGCAAAAAGTGATAGTATTCAACAAGATTCTGATGCATCTTATGATGTATTGTTTTTAGGAGATAGTCAAGGTTGGTCAACGTATTCTCCAATACAAATGTATGGTGAATATGGATTTACATCCTATAACGCATGTACAGCAGGACAGTTTCCTTATGATGCTTCTATTCTCTTGAAAGATTTCTATAAAACAAAGAAAACGAATTTGGTTGTTGTTGATGTGAATATGGTATTTACTTCTGTGAATCTTTTAAAACTTGGTTTGATGTGGGTATTTCCAATTTTCCATTATCACAATGTAGATGAATTATATTCTTCACAGGATTATTCTTCTAAGAAAGGTTTTAATGAATATGATGGTTCTCTTGGATATACGGGTTCATTAAACTATATGGAAGAAAATAAGAAGTCAGATTTAATAAGGTATGATTGTTCAAAAGCATTAGAAGATATTTATGATCTTTGTGAAGAAAATAATAGCCAGTTATTACTTGTGAATACTGTTTCTCCATTACATTGGAATCAAGAAAGACATGATAAGATTCAAAAGTGGTGTGAGGAACATAACGTAAATTATGTGGATTACAATGAAACTTCTCTAAATCAACAGGTTGGTTTTGATTATAGTACAGATTTTAGAGATGGTGGTGATCATTTGAATCTAAGTGGTTCTAAGAAGGTGTGTACGAATCTAGGTTCTTATATACAAACTATTTATGGTTTAGAAGATCACAGAAAGGATGAGAAGTATCAAGCATGGAATCAATTGTACAATGATGCTTCGGAATATCATGGCGTATGACATTATCGTATAGTTCACCATTGTTTTATCTTGGATTTATTCCAATGATTATGATTTTCTATTCATTATTTCCCAAGAAATATCGTTGGATCATATTACTACTAGGAAACTATGCTTTCTTC
>CAVCCE010000218.1:0-3201 GCA_963600555.1 Duodenibacillus sp. | reverse complement strand
ACATAATATAATAAATTGGTTCAGCTAATGCTGCCATCGCAAAACATACTGGTAAACCAATATATAATACGGTATCCAAACAATCCTCAATATTAACATTTAATCCCTTATAATCATGATTTTCTAAAGATACAGTCATATAAGGGACAATACCTGCAGAAAAACCAATCGATAATACCTGTGGAATTGAAGTCAATTTATCACAGTTCGTTTCAATGATGGAATAAATCAATTTCGCAGTATCATAATCCATTCCTAGTTTTGTAGCTGCAGGAATAAAGAATTGCGTATTGATCAAAGTTTGAGAATTACCAAGAATAGAAACTAAAAGATAAGGAATCGAGAACATAACAAATTCTTTTAAAATGAAATACTTATCTTCTGGTTCAGTATCCTGTTCATCAGCAAGCATCTGAATTTCAGGAGCATGTTTATGATCAAAATACATCAATTGTATCAACGCACATATTGCACCAATACTTGTACCTAATACAGCAGCATAGATACCTAATATCTGGTCCATATGGAAAATATATACAACAATAGCTCCAACGCCTAATAAGAAAGCAACGCGTGCAAACTGTTCTGTTATTTGCGTATCAGCATATAATTTCAATTCTTTCATTCCTTGATAGTATCCTCTATAAGAATAAACAACAGGAACAATAAACAACGCTAACGATAAGATAACGAATGTATTTCGCATCTTCATGATATCTGCATCTGTTGCCTGTGCACCTAAAACAGATTGTGCCAAAGGTGTAGAAATCAAAATAAACAACAATGAAATTACAAATCCAGAAACCATCAAAATAGCAGTTGATAATTTTCTTACTAATATCACAGTCTTATAATCATTACGATTTGCGTATTTCGCTACGATTGCCGCAATCGCAAAAGGTAAACCTGCAGAACAGATTTGCAATAAAACATTATAGTAAGTATATGCAGCAGAATAATAAGATAGATTTGCTTGACCTACGATTTGTTTGAAAGGAACGATATAAAACATTCCTATTAACTTAGAGATAAATACACCTGCGGAAGAAGCTAAAGATCCCGCAATAAAACCTTGTTTTACTTTCTTTTTTGTTTTATCACTCATGTTTACTCCTTCTCTACTTCTTTATATGAATATCCTTCTGTATCTAAATGATATGAAAAGAATTCTCTTGTTTCTTTTGTCCTCTTAGCATTTTTATATTGAACAAGGATCTGAAGATCTACCCCATCATTCTCACATTCACCACTCATCGCCAATCCTTTAGCATAACCTTGATCTACATTAACTTGTCCTGGAATCAAGGAAGATGTATCTTCAAAGATACCTAAAGATGGCATCATCTTTGTTGCATCATCGAATGCAGTATTATCTTCAACTGCAATCATAACAACATCATACATAGCAATCTGCGCTTCATCTACCACAATTGCATAACGATATGTTCCATCAGGAATCTGACTCATCTCTAGTGCAATATGAAAATGACTTGTTGATTCATCAAACTTACGATTCGCTGTAACGATTTCATAATATGTCTGATATTCCTCATATTTTTCATTTGAAACTTCTTCTGTCTTTTTAGAACAACCAGACAAGAAAAGAAACAAACACATTACTGTTTTTATAATTTTATTCATTTGTAACCTCAGAGAAGATTATAACATGAAAAGATGAAAGCTTTCACTTTCATCTTATACAATGTCATTAGAATGTCCTAAATTCTTTTTCATCTTCAAATAAAAATCCATGAAATAATCAGGTCCCTGTGTCCATAAGCCTGTGTCAAAATCAAATAAAGCATCATAAGCACCAGTTTGAATAATATCATTTCTTATTTCATCAACACTTAGATTTGATTTCTTAGAATAATCATCAATAGCACATGTTAAAATCAATTCACATGTAGCAAATTTTATATCATCCTTCATACTCAGTAACCTCAACAAAATCAAGACACGAAATAGCTTTCTCACTTTTAAAACAATATTGATCTTTTAATTTATTTGGCATTAATTGTTTTATTGTGAATTGAATTGACTCATCTGATTTTATATCTCCATACAATCCATTTAAATATGCTGTAATAGTCGGATTGGTTCTATCATTTGCAATTTTCCCTATAACTATTTCAGCATTTAATAATCTAGAAGAAATATCATCTTTTAAAATTTCAGAAAGCTGAGTTCTTCGATTCATAGCTACATACCACAACCATTCTTTATTTGTGTCATCAAAAGTGAATGTTGTACAAGATTCTTTTGGTTCAACATATTGAAATGTTGTTACATATCCGTGATTTACTTCATCAGAAATCATATTCATATTTTTGGCTTTTTTAATTGAATTTTTCACAAAACTTCTTGCCTGTTCAAAATCACTTGTTAGATAAAATCCTTTTCCAAAATCTTTTCCTTCCAAACATAAAGATAGATCTATTGTTTCAATTGGCGCATAGCTTCCATGATACAGATACATTCCATTTTTTAATTTCATAATTGTACTCCATGTAACTTTAATATTTTATCAATGTCATATAGAGCACTATCATCACCACTTAAATGTAAAGTATCATAACAGTCTTCAATATATTTCCAAATTTTATATTTATTAAAAATTGTATTAGCTGATTCAGAAGATACTTTATGTTTCAAACAGTATTCCTGAAACAATCTTATTTGCATATATAATACTTCATTGATCATAAATGTCCTCCTATCTTTTTTCATTTTCTCATAATCAAATATCATTATCAAACAAAAAGATGAAAGCTTTCACTTTCATCTTATACAATGTCATTAGAATGTAATAACGAAGTAATTCTTCTTTCCTTTTTTCAAGATAGTAAATTCTTCATTAACTGCTTCACTCTTATTCAACTTCTTTTCTAGATCTGTAACCTTTTCACCATTTACAGATACAGAACCCTGTTGGATCAAGCGTCTTGCTTCACCTTTGCTCTTAGATACCTCTGCACCAACTAAAGCATCAATCAATAAGATACCATCTTCTGCAGCATACTTCTTAGCATCTGATAAACCAGCTTTCATTTCTTCTGGAGATAATGACATGATATCACCATGGAAGAATGTTTCTGTAATCTTCTTAGCAGTAGCTAATCCTTCAGCACCATGAACCATCTCTGTTAATTCTTCAGCTAAAGCAGTTTGAGCTTCACGTCTTTCTGGAGCTTCTTCTAC
>CAVCCE010000217.1:0-3229 GCA_963600555.1 Duodenibacillus sp. | reverse complement strand
CACCAACACAGTTTTTCACTCCATTAAAATCAACAGCTGTCTTTCCGCCAATAGAAGAGTCAATTTGCGATAAAGAGGTTGTTGGGATATTGATATATGGAATTCCTCTCATATAGATAGCTGAAGCAAATCCAGCCATGTCTCCTACAACGCCACCACCTAGCGCAATTACAGTATCTTTTCTAGATACATGTGCTTCTTGCATAGCTTTTAGGATATCTTGTAATGTATCAAAATTCTTACTCGCTTCACCATTCTTGAAAACATACATAGAAGCAGTTGGATATTGTTGTTGAAGAATCTGTTTCCACTTATCAGGAACACCATCATCTGAAACAATAAACACCCTACCTTGTCTACCAATCAATTCAGAAGCTCTATTTAAAACTCCCTTTTCCAAATAAATTGAATATGTTTTACTCTTTGCATGCATTACGATTTCCATACTATCTTCTCCTAAAATAAAACCATATGGCATTATCCATATGGTTATTTTACTCCATTCTTTTAGATAATGCCTGATTCATAATAAAACGGGCAATATCCATTACCCTCATCATCTAAAATAATAATAAAAGTATTTCTTTGTTCTAACTTTATTCATAAGATATACACATGATACCTTCAAAATTATGTAAAATCAATCATTTTCATTTGAAAATACTTTCAAGTTATACTATGTCCAGTTAGATGTTAGAATATTTCAAGATTATGGAAATAAATTTAACAAAAGGACCAGTCACCAAAAATATTCTTTTATTTGCCCTTCCTCTCATGGTTGGAAACTTAATGCAACAAATGTACAATATTGCGGATACATGGGTCGTAGGAAAATATATTGGCAGTAACGCTCTAGCTGCTGTCGGTTCCTCATATACATTGATGACCTTTTTAACATCTATTCTCATTGGCTTATGTATGGGTGCTAGTGCTTATATTAGTATGTTATTCGGCAAGGATGATCATAAAGGAATGCGACAAAGCATCTATATGTCATTTTTATTCATTACTTCAATCACCATCTTAATAACGGCTCTTGTTTATCTTTTTCATTCACAGATCTTACAACTCCTTCAAATTCCAAATGAGATCTTAACTATTATCACAACATATTTATTGATCATCTATGCTGGTATACCTGCTGTATTCTTATACAATTATTTTTCAAATCTATTACGTTCTATCGGTAATTCTTTAACACCTCTCATCTTCTTAGCAATTTCTTCAATACTTAATGTAATTTTAGACTTATTTTGTGTATTAGTACTTGATTGGGGCGTTGGTGGAGCTGCATTCGCAACGATATTTTCTCAATATGTAAGTGGAATCGGAATCATGTTATTTACTTGTTTCAAGAACAAGCAATTATTGCCTCAAAAACAAGATCGTCATTGCGATAAAAAAAGGTTTTCTTCCATTATGAATCTTTCTATCATGACCTCCTTACAACAATCTATTATGAATTTTGGAATCCTAATGGTACAAGGATTAGTCAATAGTTTTGGAACAAATGTCATGGCAGCATTTGCTGCAGCTGTTAAGATCGACTCTTTTGCGTATATGCCTGTTCAAGATTTCGGAAATGCTTTTAGCACCTATGTTGCTCAAAATTACGGAGCAAAAGACGTGAAACGTATCAAACAAGGAATGAAATCTTCTTTTCTTGTTTCGATCCTATTTTCTATGATTGTTTCTACATTTGTATTTATCTTTTCTAAACAATTATTAGAAATCTTTATTGATTCATCTGAATTAGAAATCCTTTCCACTGGAATTCAATATCTACATATTGAAGGTACATTCTATTTTGGAATAGGAATCTTATTCTTATTGTATGGATATTATAGAGCTGTCAATGTTCCATGGATGTCCTTACTATTAACGATTGCTTCGCTAGGAACAAGAGTCTTACTAGCATATATTCTATCTACAACTTCTTTAGGAGTTGTTGGAATATGGATGTCCGTTCCAATTGGTTGGGGACTTGCAGATATGATTGGTATCTCTTATTACTTTTTGATTTCAAAAAAGCAAATTGAAAGTATTAAAAAAGACTGTTGATGATTCAGCAGTCTTTTCAAATATAATCTGTTTCTTATCTTTCGAAATATTTCTTACGATCTTCAGATAAGTTATCGCAGTAGTAACGTACTGTCAATGAAGCATTTACCTTATCTGCTTCACTTGGTTCAACGATGAAACCATCACCTTCTAACATACAGTTGAGAATTGCTTCGCATGTAGCAGATAAGTTATCTACGCCTGCTTCAACTTCTGTTAATAGGTCGCCTGCATTGACTTCGATGTAGAGCCAATCCATAGCATGAGCTTCACCCTTCTTCCAGTTGATGATATCTTCATAATCCTTAACGGACTTCTTAGCAACTTCTGGAGTAGCAACTTTCTTTGTTGCCTTCTTAGCAGTTGTCTTCTTTGTTGTTTTCTTAGGAGCAGCAGCCTTCTTTGTTGTTGCTTTCTTAGGTGCAGCTTCCTTCTTAACTGTTTCCTTCTTTGGAGCAGCAGCCTTCTTTGTTGTTGCTTTCTTAGGAGCAGCTTCCTTCTTTGGAGCAGTAGTCTTTGTTGTTGCAGCTTTCTTAGCTGGTGTTTCCTTCTTAACAGTTTCAGTTACTGTTGTCTTTTTTTCTGTAGCCTTTGTTTCTGTAGCTACAGTCTTCTTTGCTGGCATGTTAATACCTCCCTCTAATATATTGAAATTATAGCATATTTATTTAGTCATGAAAAATATTTCACAGATTATTAAATTTACATGATAATATATTGCATAGAAAGATACTTTTTATGATCATTGATAAGACAGGAATGAAAAAAATAGAGGAACAATCTGGATATACTTCACAAGAATTGATGGAAATGGTTGGTAAAGAAGTCGCAAATAGAATCAAAACAAGTTATCAACCTAACTCAAACATCGTTATTCTTGTCGGAACAGGCAATAATGGTGGAGATGGTTATACAGTAGGAAAATATTTAGATAATTATTCTTATACGATCTTACAAGTAGACGGTGAACCAAAATCCACTTCCGCAACACAAGCTTTTAAATGTATCCCTATTGATCATATTCATAAGTTTGATGAAAAATATCTTATCAATGCCGATTTGATCATTGATGCTGTTTATGGTTTTTCTTATCATAATGAATTAAAATCAAACATCAAAAAAATATTTAGGAGTGTGAATCAATCAAAGAAAACCGTATGGTCTATTG
>CAVCCE010000216.1:0-3244 GCA_963600555.1 Duodenibacillus sp. | reverse complement strand
TAAAACTAGTTGATTTACCATATGGTGATAAAGAATATTTAAGCTTTGTTGAAAATGAAGAGTTTAAAATATCTTTAGAAAATACAAATTTCTTTGAACAATTAAAAGATTGTGAAAAAGAATGTATCCTTCATGATATTTGTAATGGTGGATGCTTATATGAAAATTACTGTGATACAGGTAAGCTAATTAATCAATGTGATTTTGAAATGTTGGATGATTTAAACAAAAGATTGTTTTTATATAAGCTAAGAGAGTTAAAATATATTCAGACATCAATTGAAGAGGAGGTGCAGCATGTCGAAGCATTTTCTATTAACATCTAAAAAAGTAGAAATACCATTTATAATTGTCTATTTCATAACAAGAGTCTTCTACTTAATAACTCCATTAACAACTTCCTATATCATTCATTGTGTAGAGATTCAAGACTATCATGCTTTTATTGTAGCTTCATTATTCTATGTATGTTTATTTGTGTTAACACAGATCATGAATTACTTTACTGATATTACAGAAGAGAATTGTTATGCGGATTCATACAATAATTTAATAAAGTTAATATCCAGAAAAATATCTCGTAGAGATTATCGAACAACAGATCTAACATTGAATCAAATCAATCAATTAGTAGGACAAGACTTTGAAAAAGCGAATAAATATTTCTTTGTAGAAATCATTCGATTGTTATATTACATTTTCTCAATTGTTTTTATTTTGATAATGTTATTTACTAGATCTTGGAAGATTACGATCGTACTATTTGTGCTATTGGCTATCTTATTACCAATTAATATGAAATCTGGTAACACGATAGATGAAAAGTCAGAACAAAGTTTAGACGCAATGAGTGAATTGAAAAGTATCGTTAATGATCAATATCAAACAAGTAAAGAAGATAGATTCTTAGATAATAAACAAATCAATAATAATATAATTACGAATTCTATAGATGACTTTAGTCATAAGTTTAAAATCAAAAATAAGGCACAAGCTTTCTATTTGAATATTCTATCTTATGGAACATTGAATCTATTGATCATGATCATGCTGATACTATCTGGTTTCTTTGTTCTAAAGGGAGAAATTACTTTTAGTACATTGTACTTATTCCAAACATATTCATCACAATTATGGAGCCCAGGAGAATTCATCTTTCAATTCAGAGCGAAGTATAAAGAAAATAAACCAATCTTTAAAAAGATCAAAGAATTGGAAAAGATGCCTGAAATTGAAATGAAGAATGGTTCAATAGATACTATTTCATTTGTTGATTATGTTGGAACAGGTAAAGAAAAAGAAGAGTTACATGTACCATTAAATATCACACTAGAAAAGAATCATATCTATCTAATCAAAGGTGATAATGGTGTTGGTAAAACAACATTGATTGAGAATATTCTTTGTTTAACAAATAGATATAAAGGTAAGATACAATTCAATCATCAAGATACATTTATCAATGACTTTACTTATATTCCTTCTAAACCTTATATCTCTAAATACTACAATGAACCTATATCAAAAGGTTCAGATGGACAAAAGAAGTTCTACCAAATAGAGAAAGACTTAGATAATACAAATACAGTTATTATCTTAGATGAACCAACAAACTATTTAGATGTTTATAAGAAAGAAGAATTCATCAAATTATTACCAAACTATAAAGAAGGACATATCGTATTAGTCATATCTCATGATCCAATATTTGATAATATGGATGTGGATGTAGTAAGCATCAAAAAGAATATGATATAGTTATTAAAAATATGTATTTTGTTTAGTGAAATACATATTTTTTGTTGTACTCAACAAAATGAAGTTATAATTTAGTTGTAAAAAGAAGGAAATCATATGAAAGATATACAAGAAATCTTGATGGTTAATGGGATAGCTGTATTGATGATGGTATTCTTATTATCAACAAGAAGAAATAACAGAGAAAGCTTACATAGAGAAGATAAGCTCTATGATAGTATGGCAATTATTACGATATTAGGAGCAATCTTAGAAACGATAGGTTACTTGGTAGATGACGTTAGTATGTCTGGTGGTATCGTTATCAATTACATTTGTAATACTTTGGTATTCTTAGGAACAGTTAGTATTGCGTTATTGTGGTGTGCATATGTAGATCTTAGAGTCTATCGTAATTACACAAGAACAAAACAAAAGTTTAAGTATCTTTTTATACCTTGGATCTTAGAATCAGTAGTTTTGATCATTAATTTATTTGGTACAAATCTACTATTTCATATTACAGAAGAAAATATCTATGTAAGAGATAGATATATGATCATGGTTTATATCATATTAGTTCTTTATTATGCATATAGTGTATATCTAGTAAAACATTCTAAGACAATTGGTTTGAAACTACAGTTCTTTCCAATCAATTACTTTATAGCTCCATGTTTGATTGGTACAGTTGTACAACTATGTGTTCCTGGTATTACAGCTTCTTGGGTATCTGTAGCGATAGCTTTGACATTTGTACAGATGCAATCACATTCTGAGAATCTATTGATTGATTCATTATCTGGTTTATTCAATAGAAGATATTTAAATAGTCTATTATCTATAGTTAAGTATGATATGCAGAATTCATTTTATGGAATCATGATCGATGTAAATGATTTTAAAGATATCAATGATAACTTTGGTCATGCAAAAGGTGATGAAGCAATCAGAGTATTAGGCGATGTATTATCAAGTTCTGTACCAGATGGAGCCATGGCAATACGTTATGCTGGAGATGAGTTTATGGTCTTATTACCTGGTGCGATGGAAGGTACTGTCTTAGATACAATGAAAGATATCAATAAAAATCTAGAAATATTTAACAACAGCGGTAAAGAAGAATTCCATCTTAGTGTATCTATGGGATATAGTAGACTTGAAGAAAGTGATAATGGAACAGAGCCATTCTTATCCCGTATGGATGAAGGAATGTATGAGGCAAAACGTCAGTATCACTTACAAGAAGGAAAAGATAGAAGAAGAAACTAAAAAGACGGATCACTCCGTCTTTTATAATAGATGAATATTATGTTTTTCACATTCTTCAACCATTTCATCAGGCCAAATACTAGCTTGTACTTCACCAACATGTGCTTTGTTTAATAACAACATACAAAGTCTAGATTGTCCAATACCTCCACCAATCGTATATGGGAGTTCTTTGTTTTGGATCATCTGATGATATGGAAGTGTTAATCTACCTTCACAATGAGCATCCTTACAT
>CAVCCE010000215.1:0-3266 GCA_963600555.1 Duodenibacillus sp. | reverse complement strand
ATGGAGGCCATAGAGAATATCTTCAATATAGCTTCCGAGGTAAATCGAAATAATTGCTGGTGGAGCTTCGTTAGCACCTAATCTGAAGTCATTACCAGCGGAACTAGCCGCAAGTCTTAATAAGACTGGGTATGTATCAACTGCTTCAATAAACGCACAAACAAATGTGAGGAAGCGGATATTTTCTTGAGGTTTTTTGCCTGGATCAAATAAGTTCTGACCATCATCTGTAACGATAGAATAGTTGTTATGCTTACCAGAACCATTGATTC
Source organism: Duodenibacillus sp. (assembly GCA_963600555.1). GTDB lineage: Bacteria > Bacillota_I > Bacilli_A > Erysipelotrichales > Erysipelotrichaceae > Bulleidia. The sequence continues at coordinate 2,994 of CAVCCE010000215.1, read as the reverse complement.
CATCAAATGGTTTTTCATGTAATAAGCATGCAAAACCATACTTTTCAGCAGTCTTCTTCAAAACATCCATGATCAGGAGGTTCTGATCAACTGCGATATTACCACCAGAGAACACTGGAGCAATTTCAAACTGTGCAGGAGCAACTTCGTTATGTTCAGTCTTAGCATAGATACCAAGCTTCCATAATTCTTCATTTACTTCCTTCATAAATGCTTTGACTCTTGTAGGAATAGCACCGAAGTAGTGATCATCTAATTCCTGTCCCTTTGTAGCTGGAGCACCAAATAATGTTCTTCCACAAAGTTTTAAGTCTACACGAGCATCAAAATATTTTTTATCAATCAAGAAATATTCTTGTTCAAGACCAACTGAAATATCACAACTCTTTACTTTCTTATCACCTAATTTATTAACGACCTTTGTAGCATATTTACTTAATACTTCTAAAGACTTTAGTAGTGGTTCTTTTCTATCCAATGCTTCACCATTGTAAGAAACGAACACAGTAGGAATACATAGAACACCTTCTTTAATGAATACAGGAGAAGTTACATCCCAATATGTATAACCTCTAGCTTCAAAAGTTGCTCTTAAGCCACCAGATGGGAATGATGACGCATCTGGTTCACCCTTGATCAGCATTTTACCTGAAAATCTTGCGATTGGTTCTCCATCAGCCCCTGGTTCAACAAATGCATCATGCTTTTCAGCAGTACCACCTGTTAAAGGTTGAAACCAGTGTGTGAAATGAGTTGCACCATGTTCCATTGCCCATCGTTTCATAGCATGAGCGATAGCATCAGCAGTTGTTCTGTCCAATGTACCTTCAGAAGCAATTGTTTTCTTCCATGCTTCATACACTGGAGAAGGAAGTCTTTCTTCCATTTCAACTTCAGTAAATACGAGTGATCCAAATTCTTCAAATGGTCTTTCCATAATCCTTAAATCTCCTTTTTCCTATATAGCATCTGTTAATCAACAGTTATGCCCTTTTTAATATGCACTTGCTCCATAGTTAGATAAGTAACGTGCACTTGGGTCATTTACGTCACAACCCTGCCAATCCTTGTTTGGCATCCAATAATCAGAAATCATCTGGTCCATTCCTGGGTAGAACTTTGAAAAGATTTCTCTGTATAGAAGACTTTCTTTTGTGAATGGTGTCTTCCATGTATAATCTTTTCTTTTTTCTTCATATGTTTTCTCATCATATTTATCTTCAGCAAAAGCTTTTAAATCGTTTACTAAAGAATGTCCAACAGCATCTGAGAAAGCAGCTTTATCTCTAAACAAGATTTCTTCAGGTAATAATTTATCTTCTTTAAATGCAGCTCTTAATAGATATTTGCCCATATCATGATTGTTCACCTTGATCTTTGGATCTAGATCCATGACATAGCGAACGAATGCTAAATCACCAAATGGAACTCTTCCTTCCATGGAGTTAGCAGAGATACAACGGTCTGCACGAAGAACATCATATTCATAAAGTTCTTTCACTCTCTTTTCAGCTTCTTTTTGGAATGCTTCTGCAGATGGAGCAAAGTCTGTATATTTATATCCAAACAATTCATCGCTCACTTCACCTGTCATAAGAACTTTAATATCTGTTGTTTCATGAATCTTCTTGCATAATAGATACATGCCCATAGAAGCACGAATCGTTGTAATATCCCATGTTCCTAATACATGGATAACTTCATCCAAAGCATCTAATACATCTTTTTCAGTAATAATAAATTCTGTATGTTCACTTCCAATATAATCTGCAACTTTCTTTGCATACTTTAGATCGATTGCATCTGTTTCCATACCAATTGAGAAAGTACGAATTGGCTTATCAGAATGTTTTGCTGCAATAGCACATACAAGTGAGGAATCTAAACCTCCGCTTAACAAATATCCACAATTAGCATCCGCATCCATTCTTTTAATAACTGCATCAACCAATAAATCATGAATGTTCTTTTCAGCTTCTTCTTCACTTACTTCTAAAGTTTTATCAGCCTTATATATCTTTGTATAAGGAACAAACTCACCATCCTTGTAATAACATCCAGGAGGAAATGGAGTTACTTCTTCAGCAATCGTCATCAATGAAGCAGCTGTTGAAGCAAATGCAATCTTGTGATCTTTCGTATATCCATAAAACAATGGACGAATACCAATAGGATCTCTAGCAGCAATCCATCCTGTTTCTTTTGAATACATTGCTAGTGCATACTCAGCATCTAATTTTGCGAACATATCTGTTCCATATTCTTCATATAAAGGAATCAACAATTCACAATCACTTCCAGATGTAAATGTATATTTCTTTTCTAACTCTTTCTTTGTCTTTCTGAAATCATAGATTTCGCCATTACATACAACGCAATATCCATCTCGAATAAATGGTTGCATTCCATCATCACTTAAGTCCATGATGGATAATCTCGCAAAACCCATAAGACCTTCATCAGTATCAAAGATTCTTGAAGCATCAGGTCCACGATCAGACAGTCTAGAAAGACCTAGCTCGAAATCTTTTCTATCTGTTTTTTTATCTGTAGTAACAATCAAACCGCACATATTCTTACCTCCCTCTTCGTAAAATATATGTTTAATAAAAAAAGCAGTCACTCCGTCCCTTGTAATAAATACATGGGACGAAGGACTGCCAAGTCTCCGCGGTGCCACCCAGATTACTAATCTATTGATTAGTCGCTTAGTCTCCAATCATTTTATAATTGGGGTCAGTGATAACGGTCTGCTTCCGGCGAAGTCTACTCTTACAATTTCGATTCGCAGCTGTTCAGGTGTTCTTTCACTGAATACATATCATGAAGTTTCCACTATCCTCCACTCACTAAGGACTGTTTACTCAGTTACTTTTCCTGGTCCTTGCCTGATGCATTAGTTATACGCCTCTGAAAAAATGTTGTAAATATGATTTTCAGAAATTTCTCAATATTTTTTCATATTTAATTGAAAATTATTTCATTTTCTTACAG
>CAVCCE010000214.1:0-3316 GCA_963600555.1 Duodenibacillus sp. | reverse complement strand
CACGAGGTGATTACATGACACTAGAATATGTCATCAAACAAGAAAGAAAGCTAGAAGCAGAAGAAGTAACAAAGAAAGTTATGGAAGAAGTACAGAAGACTGATGCATCGAATTCTGTAAGAAGATGCTTCAAGAGGAATTAGATGTTGATCTGATTGTTAAGTGTACTGGACTATCTAAAGAGAAAGTAATAGATATAAAGAATCAAACGAATAAATAGAATTTGAGGAAAGAGATAGAAATAATATTAGTATTATTGAATATCTCTTTTTTTGCTTAAATAAAGAATATCTTTATATATGAGATGGCTTGTTAATGGTATAATGCTAGAGGCTGAGGTTTAACTATATGAAGAAATTTGTTCCATTATTTTTATCAACATTATTAGCATTCACAGGTATGAATGTATCTTTTGTATATGCTGAAGGTGATGAAGAAAATGGTGGGGAAGTTGAAATATCAGATGAATCTCAAGAAACACCAGTAGATAATAGTTCTTTAAGAATTTTGTTTACGAGTGATCTACAAGATCACCTTCTTTCTAGTACTGTTGCGGATGGTGAAGAAACAAAAACAGTTGGTGGATACGCAAGACTTGCGAATGTCATTAACATGAATCGTACTGATAATACGGTTCTAGTAGATGGTGGAAATTTTTCCACAGGAACATCTTTTAGTACATTAAATACAACTAATGCTCCTGATTTAACTTTATTATCAGCTATGGGATATGATGCAGTTGCTTTAGGAGATGAAGAGTTTACTTTTGGAACACAATCTTTATCAGATATGATAAATGTATCTGAAAATACATCAACTGTATTAACAGGTAATTTATCTTACAATGATACGGAAGCAGGAAAATCATTAAAAACAGTTCTTTCCACAAAAGGTGCATCTTCATATAAGATTGTTGAAAAAGCTGGAATTAAAGTTGGTATTTTTTCAGTCATTGATGAAGATAAGATCAATAATGATGATGTAAGTTTAAATGATGCGAAAGATACTGCGAAGGAAATCGTTGCGACTTTACAGGAAGAAGGTGCATCTTATATCATTGCGATAGCGCATGGTGGAAGTGAGTTCGCACATGATATCGCTAAAGGTGTTGATGGAATCAATACGGTTATTGCTTCATGTGATGTAAAAGAAAATAGTGAAGTTGAATCAGAAGATGATGTGAATATTGTTTCTTGTGGAGAAAATGGACAATATTTGGGAGTGTTAGATATTGATCCTAGTGATTATTCGGTTAGTGGATATCAATTGGTTGAAATAAGAGATGATATTGAAGAAAATGGAGATATCGCAAATCGAATCAATGATTATAAGAATACTGTAAACGCAAACGTATTTGATTCTTATGGTCTATCGTTTGATGAGACATTAGCTGCGAATTCATATAACTTTACTTCTGTTGATCATACGACGTCAGAATTAACTAATAATAATACAGCTGATTTAATTACTGATGCTTATGCAAGTGCATATGGTGATTGGTATGATGAATGGTATACAGAATGGAAGGCAAAGAAGAAGCAGATGTTGGCAGCTGCGCAGTCTTTAGCTGATAAAGAATCTAGTGCAGAAACAACAGAGGAATCTACTGAAGGAAGTGAAGAACAAACTGAAGGTGAAACAACTGAAGAATCTGAAGCAACACCAACACCTACGATTAGTTCAGAAGCTTCTGAAAGAATTGAAGAAATCCAAAATATGTCACCAACTGTTAAGAAAACAGCGATAGGTCTTATATCAAAAAAAGAGATACAAGGTACATTCTCAAAAGGAACGATAAGTGCGGCAGATGCATATAATGTTGTTCCTAATGGAACAGGTAGTGATGGTAGTGCTGGAGAATCATTAGTACTAGTATTCTTAAAGGGTTCTGATATTCGTCAACTGTGTGAATTTGATGCAACAGAAGGTAGAAAGAATCATACTGAGAATCAATTATATTTCTCAGGTGTGAAATATACATACAGTGATTATAGACAAGACTATAATCATGTTGAAGAAGTATATGTAGATGCAGTAAATGATTACTATATTCCTATTCACAATGATGAATTGTATCCTGTAGTTACAACACTGACATTAGCAAAAGATCTTTTGAATCTTTCTTCTATGACAAATGGGAAATTAAGTGTTAAGTATTATGATGAAAATGGCGGAAAGATCTTAAAGCTAAGTGCGAATGTATTAACATATAAAAATAAGGAAATGAAATCTTACACAGCAATTGCTTCTTATATGGAAGAATTCGAAAGAAATGCAGATAAGGTAGAAGAAGTACCGGCATCTTATGCATCCGCAAAGAAGACAAAAACACAAGATACAGAATTCTCTATTACAGGTTTCTTTAAGAATACAACAAGTTATCAGTTAAGAATGTATATTATGTATGTTGTAGGATTTATAGGAATCGTTGTAGTAATTAAATTAATAGCGTATATGATCTCAAAGAGAAAAGAAAAAGAAGAGGAAGATGACGATGAGTGAAAATAAACAAGCGCAAGCTGAAGAAATCAAGTTAACTCTTGATCCTGAAGCAGATTCTCAAAAAGAAGAGACAACTGTAGAAACAACTGAAGAAGCAGTGCCTGAAAAAGATCCAATCGATGAATCAACACTTTCAGAAACAGAAAAAAAGACTGTTGATGATTTTGCATCAAAGATTGATATCACAGAAAGCAATACTGTACTTCAGTATGGTTCAGCAGCACAGAAGAAAGTGTCTGATTTCTCTGATACTGCTTTAGCGAATGTTCGTACAAAAGATCTTGGTGAAATTGGGAACTTATTAAGTGATCTTGTTATTGAATTAAAAGAATATGATGCAACTGATAATAATGAGAAGAAGGGCTTCTTTGCGAACTTATTTGATAAGGGGCAAGATTCAGTAACAAAGTTTAAGGCAAAGTATGATAAGGCTGAAGCTAACGTAGAAAAAGTAGCGAATATGTTAGAAGATCATCAGATTACTTTGTTGAAAGATATTGCGTTATTAGATGAACTTTATTCTCGTAACCAACAAAATACAAAAGAATTAACAATGTATATTCTTGCAGGTAGAAAAAGAATTAAGGAAATCAGAGAAACAGAATTGCCTCAGTTATTAGCTAAGGCAAAGGAAACAAATCTTCCTGAAGATGCACAAGCGGCTAATGATTTAGAACAAGCATGTGTTCGATTTGAAAAGAAGTTATACGATCTTGAACTAACAAGACAGATTTCTATTCAAATGGCACCACAGATCAGATTAGTTCAGAACAACGATACGTTGATGACTGAAAAGATTCAATCTACATTAGTC
>CAVCCE010000213.1:0-3328 GCA_963600555.1 Duodenibacillus sp. | reverse complement strand
AATGGTGGTAATTGTAACCATGGTGGTATTGAAGGCTTTGATAAGAAGATGTGGAGTACTTTTGAAGAAGAGGATAAAGTTACTTTTCGTTATACAAGTATTGATGGGGAAGAAGGGTATCCTGGTAACTTATTTGTGAAAGTCGTATATCGTCTATTAGATGATGGAATTTCTATTTCTACAGAAGCTAGAAGTGATCAAGATACATTGTTTGCATATACGAATCATTCTTACTTTAACTTAGAAGAAAGTGAAGATGCAATGAATCATGAAGTCATGGTTCATTCTAATACGTATGGTCTATCTGATGAAAATGGTTTGACATTAAATGAGTTGGTTTCTGTTGAAGGAACACCTTTTGATTTTCAAACATTTAAACAAATTGGGAAAGATATCAATGTTGAAAATGAACAATTGAAGTACGGAAATGGATATGATCATCATTATGTCATTGATGGTGAGGGCTTAAGAGAAATGGCAGTTGTAAGAAACGATAAGTTGGAATTACATGCTTATAGTGATTATCCAGGTATGCACTTATATTCCGCAAATTGGTTAGAAAATAAAACAGGCAAGAAAGGTAACAAGTATCCACCTAGAAGTGCAATCTGCTTAGAAGCAGAATATATGCCAAATGCAATCAATTACCCAAATATTGAACCAAAACCAATCGTACATGTAGAAGATACGCAAAAACATGAAATACAATTTCGTTTGAAAGTGAGGTAGATGAATGAAAGATTGGACAAAAAGAGAATTAGATCAAATCATTAATGTAAAAGATGAAGAATCATTGAAACAACTTCATGAGTCTATTTTAAGGAGTACATATAGATGTGATTATCATATTCAAACAGTTACTGGGTTAATGAATGATCCAAATGGTTTTTCTTATTATGACAATAAATGGCATCTTTTCTATCAATGGTTTCCATATGGTGCAGTACATGGAATGAAACATTGGTACCATGTAGTAAGTGATGATCTTGTTCATTGGAACAATGTTGGATTAGGAATGAAACCTACATTAAATTATGATAATTTTGGTTGTTATTCAGGAAGTGGATATGTAAAAGATGGTTTTTTATATCTTGTTTATACAGGAAACCATAATGAACCAAATGGTCAAAGAATTCCTTATCAAATGATATCTGCTATTGATACAGAAAATAATTTAACAAAACTAAGAAGACCAATCATTCAACCATTACAAGGTTATACAGAACATCAAAGAGATCCAAAGATATTCTATGAAGATGGATACTATTATATTTTAATGGGTGCTCAAAATGAGAATCTTGAAGGAAGAATGTTGATGTATCGCTCAAAACAGATAGCGACTGGATGGACATTTGTATCAGAACTGAAAGTGGAAGGATATGATCATTTTGGGTATATGGTGGAATGTCCGTGTATTCAAAAGATTGGAGATAAGTGGTTATTGTTATTTTCACCTCAAGGTTTAGAAAAGAAAAAGAATTCTTTTTTAAATGCATATTCAAATGTTTATATGATTGGTGATCTAGATTTAGATACAATGACATTTAAACCAGATCATGAAATGAAAGAATTAGATCATGGATTTGATTTTTATGCTGCACAAACTGCATTTCAATCAGAATATGGAAATACAGCAATATTAGAAGGTTGGTTTGGATGTTCCGATTATACATATCCAGTTACAGATGAAGAAGGTTGGGCTGGTTTACAGACATTGGCACGTGAATTAACGATTGAAGATGGAAAGCTAATTCAAAGACCAACTAGAAATCTAGAAAGTATCAAGAAAGATATTATCTTTGAAGCAATCAATGGTGAAATCAAGAAAGATTCATTGATGAGAAGAACACCTGATTCTTGTATCATGCATTTAGAAAATCCAAGTAATGATGATTTTGAATTGGATCTATTTGCGACAGAATTATACAAAGGTTTTGAAATTAAATATGAAAATAGAAAGAGTCAATTTACGATTTCTAGAAAAACTTTAAAAAATCAATTTAATTCTGAGTTCGGAACTGAAAGATCTATTTCTGTATTCACATTGAAATCTTTAGATATTTATATTGATCATAGTGCTATAGAAATCTTTATCAATGATGGTGAATTTGTTATGTCTTCTCGTGTATTTCCAGTAAGTCAAGAACATAAGATCCGTATGTCTGGTAAAGATATCAATTTAAAGATATGGAACATACAAAAGGCAGTGAAAGATGATTTTGTAATATTTGAGGAGAAGAAAGATGGAGAATAGAATTCAACATTGTGTAGAGTGTATTCGTGCTATTACGAATCGTGAACCTAAGATTGGTATTACGTTAGGAAGTGGACTAGGCGATTTTGTTGAACAGTTAACAAATCAAGAAGAAATACCATACTCTAAGATAGAAGGCTTTCCCACACCTACTGTAAAAGGGCATGAAGGTAAATTGATCTTTGGTACTTACAATGGAGTGGATGTCGTTGTTTTAGATGGAAGAGTTCATTATTATGAAGGATATACACAACAAGAAACTGTTATTCCTGTAAGAGTACTTCATAAATTAGGTGTGCAAACAATGATTCTTTCCAATGCTTGTGGTGGTATCAATTATGATTATAGACCAGGAGATATCATGTTGATTGAAGATCATATCAATATGTCTGGTTCTAATCCATTGATTGGAAAAAATTTAGATTCTTTTGGAACAAGATTTCCGGATATGTCAGAAGTATACTCTAAGAACTTATGGCATACATTACGCGATAAAGCACAAGCAGAAGGAATTGAAACAAAACATGGTGTTTATATGATGTATTCTGGTCCTTCTTTTGAAACACCTGCGGAAATACGAGCTTTTAGAGTATTAGGAGCTGATGCGGTAGGAATGTCCACTGTACCTGAAGCAATTGCGGCAAGACACGCAGATATGGAAGTAATTGGTATCTCTGTTATTACAAATATGGCAGCAGGTATGTTAGACCAAAAACTAACACATGAAGAAGTCATGGAAACAGGTGAAAAGGTAAAAGAACCTTTCGCTAGATTGATTGCTTTAGCAGTTGATACGATCATAGGTAAATGAAAAAGAGGCTTTTGCCTCTTTTTACTATGCAATACGATGATCTGTATCAGAAATATAAACAATAGCTAGGAAACCAGGTCCTACATGACATCCAATAACTGGTCCAAGTTCCTGAACACTGATTTGGGCATTTGGATATTTTTCTTTTACTTGTTCCACGAATTTCTCAGCTTCTTCTGGAGCATCTGAATGACCTACGATAAATTCTTTTGCGTTAGCTGGATCTAAGTCGTGATCAATGCTTGCTAATAGTTCCTTTATAG
>CAVCCE010000212.1:0-3353 GCA_963600555.1 Duodenibacillus sp. | reverse complement strand
CCTCTTAAGTATTGCGTTGCACAAGCAGGTTCATATAAAGAAGAAAATAAAAAGTTTACTTGTCCACCTAAAGAATGACCTGCTAGAAAATAATCTGTTAAATCTGTTGGAACTTGATTAGCCGTATCTGGAGTATGACAAATAGTAAATACATAAGAGTTTTGGGATACATTAGCGTACGCTCCAGAGATATCTTGAATACCATCAATACCATTATCGATACCAACTAAAGTGATAAATTGTGAACCGTTTTTATGAATCTGAAAGGATGTATTTTGAATGACTTCAAAATTACTAGAATCATAAATTGTATTCACAGCAGTTTTCATAACATCACTTGAATCATCAATATCACCATATACCGCAAACTTTCCGTATTTAGCTTTGATATTTGAAAAAGCTGTAATGATTGCGTTATTGATTTCATCTGTTACAGTGACATCATCTCCATAAATGTCGCCTCCAAAGATGACAACATCAGCACCACTATTATTGATTGTATCAACTAATTTGTTTAATCTATCCTCATCCATAAAGATTCCATACTTTAAATCGGAAAAGAATAATATTTTCATTTCATCTAACTGTTCTGGAATCTTCTCACTAGATATCGATTCTGTTCTTTTTGTAAACCTTGTTGGTGCTACAAAGAATGAATCGATTAATAAGAATATTGTTAAAGATAATAGTACTACGATAATTCCTAGAATCTTTGTTGTTTTTTTCATTTAGTTTACTCCTAATATGCATTTATTATGATAACACATAACAAAGTGAAATTTGTGTTAGAATGAAGTAGGGTAATTATGTTTGATGCAAGTTATATCATACAACTAGATGTATTGGTGAAGAATGGAGTTCCTACAAAAGGAGCTATTTCTTTTTTGAAGAAATTAGAAGAAGAAGGAATGCCATATGTCATTATTACAGAACAGTCTGGAAGAATTAGAGATCATATTGCGGATTATTTAATAGAAAGAGGGTTCCGTTATATTCGACCTAGTTCTATTTATACAAGTTGTATGGCTTGTACTGATTATATCCATATTCGTTATCCAAAGATGCAGAAAGCTGCTTATTTGGGTGGTGCAGGTATTAAAGAGGCATTGGAAAAAGGAAATTATCAAATTACATTTGATCATCCTGATTTTGTTTTGATGGGAATGAATAAAAAAAGTACATATCTAGATTATTCTAAGGCAGCTGTAGCAGTAAATGATGGTGCGTTATTAGTATCTAGTGATAATAGACAAGTACAAATGATCGATGGAATGAAGATGATTGGAAATGCATCTATTATAAAGATGATTGAATACACAACTGGACATCATAGTATTACATTTGGAAGAGGTACTGATAATTTATTATTAATGACAAAATTATATTTAAAGAAAGAAAATATACTCTTTGTAGGCGATGATTTCCATAGGGATATCATACCAGCAATGAATTGTGAATTTACTACTGTCTTTGTCACAGAAGGAAGATCAATTGAAGAACTAGGGATGGATGCAGAGAAGCATCCAGATTATATTGTTGAAGACTTATATGGTCTAACTAAGTAAGGAGAGAAAAATGATATTAGCTGTAACGTATGAAAACAATGAAGTATTTCAACATTTTGGAAGATGTCCATTTTTCGTAATCTACCACATTGAAGGAAAAGAAATCGTAGATTCAAAGATCGTTCCATGTAATGGTGTAGGACATGGAGCTTTAGTTGATTTCTTAGTGAATTTAAATGTAAATGAAGTGATATGTGGTGGATTAGGTCTACCTATGTATAATAAGCTAACAAATGTTGGTATGAAAGTATATGGTGGTGTGCAAGGTGAAGTGGATAAAGTCGTACAAGATTATTTGAGTGGAACTTTGGATTATGATCCACATGCTGCAGAAAATCATGGTGGATGCCATCATCATCAGCTGTTATCTTAAGGGTCTCTTTAGAGATTCTTTTTTAATTCATAGAAAATAATATTAATTCTAGCTATAATATAATTAACAAATATTCAAAAGAAAAATGAGGTAATTATTATGAATGGGCTAGGTTTGATAGTTTGTTTTTGTGTAATCATTTTATTGTTCAATCAGAAGTCTTTTAGAAGATCTTTTCAACTATTTCTTTGTTTTTCGTTATTGTTCTTAGGTGGATGCTCATCTAAGAGTGCATCTAATACTATAGAGAAAGATGTAACAAAAGTTACAACAGATAATACTTTAGAAGTTGTAAATATTTATGAAGCCATCAAAGAATCTTATCCGAAGACAACTTTGTTAAAAGGTACAAAATCAGATAGTTATCATTGGTGGAATCAAAGACATGTTTTAGATGTAAATGGTACAACATTATACATTGATGAATATGAGAGTTCTGATGATGCGAAAATGTATACGGAATTAGTGCATGAATATAATGATTTAGATGAATATGTCATTAATGATATTGGTGTAACAAAAGAATACATAACAAATGAAGGAATCAATCTTGATGATTTTAAGATAAAGTCATATCAAAGAAGTAATTTCGTCATTGTATTTCCTAATGATATTTCTACAAAGATGGAAAGTGAAATCGTTACTTGTCTAGAAAATCTTAATAATGTAAAGTCAGAAATGACGTATTCTTCTATTGAATATTTAAGTCTATTAGATTCTAGGAAAGAAACTTTCTTGAAAGGAAATCATTCTTCATTAGATGCAATCTTTGCAAGTAAAGATGAAGAGTATACAAATTATATCAATGACACTTTAACAAAATATCAAGATACTACTGTTACAGCTGATAACTATTTAACATTAAAGAAAGAAGTAGAATCTACACAAGATTCTATTCAATTAGTTTCTTCTACATCTAGATATACAGAGATGTATCAACCGTTAGTTACTAGATTGTTAGATCTAGATGCACAATGTAACCAGATGATTTCAAATAATTCTAATGATCTAGAAGCAAAGATACAAAGTTTAGAAACGACAATGAATTATGATTTGTTGAATGAAGTAGGAACGATCTATGCAGTATACGCTAGTGAAGAAGCGTATTCTGATAAAACATCAGATTGGAAAACTAGAATTGATACTTTAAACTCACAAGCAGAACAACAGAAAGCAGCAGAGGAAGAACAAAGAAAAGCTGAAGAAGAACGTGCGGCACAACAAGCGGCTACAGAATTAGCTGCTCAACAACAAGCACAAGCAACACAACAAACTGAGCAAACGCATGATTATATTATTAACAAAAATACAAAGAAGTTTCATTATTCAAATTGTAAATCAGTAAAACAGATGAAAGAGAAGAATAAATGGTATTACAATGGCACAAGACAATCTGTTTTAGATATGGGTTATTC
>CAVCCE010000211.1:0-3366 GCA_963600555.1 Duodenibacillus sp. | reverse complement strand
GTCCAATACCTTCTAAGATACCTGAAGCAATTGCCATGACATTCTTAATTGCTACACCAATTTCAGCGCCTACGACATCTGTATTTCTATAGACTCTAAAATAATCATTAGAAAATATTTCTTGAATCGTTTTCGCAGCTTCTTCATTATCACTAACAGCATTCAAACAAGTCAACTTACGAATAATGACTTCTTCTGCATGACTTGGACCAATCAAAGAAACAACAGCTTTTCTTTTTTCTTCAGGAACAAGTCTTTTGATGACTTCTGATAATCTTTCATGTGTTTCAGGATGAAATCCCTTGGCAACATTAATAATAATTACTTTTTTCTCAGTTAGATCACATACTTGTTTTAATACAGAATCTAAAGCCCCAGAAGGAACAGCTACTAAGATTACATCTGCATCTTTTACACAATTGATATCTTTTGTAGCGTGTACATCATGATTGATTTCTGTTTCGAAATATTTTGAATTATGATGATTATTTTCAATATCATTGACTTCACCATCATCAATTCCCCACATAATGACATTATGTCCATTATCAGCTAAAGTTTGTGCAAGTGCACTTCCCCAGCTACCTGTTCCTAATACACGAATATTCATTCAGATACCTTCTTTCTAGCTATGATATGAATTGGTGTGCCTTCAAAATCAAAAGCACGTCTTAATGTATTTTCAATAAATCTTTGATATGTAAAATGCATCAACTTAGGTTCATTACAACTCAATACAAATGTAGGAGGCTGAATAGCTACCTGTGTTGCATAATAGATACGGAATCTCTTACCATTTCTCGCAGGAGCTGGTGTTGTAATCTGTGAATCCGCAATAACTTCATTTAATATATTTGTAGGAACTCTACGAATTGCATTTTCATATACACGATCGACTTCAGGAATGATAGTATCTACTCTCTGTCGAGTTTTAGCTGAAACAAATAAAATTGGTGCATAAGCTAAATATGCAAATTCATTTCTGATTTTTTCTTCAAACGCAACCATTGTATGTTCATCTTTTTCTACTGCATCCCATTTATTAACAACAATGATGATTGGTTTTCCAGCTTCATATGCATACCCAGCAACATGCTTATCTTGTTCACGAATACCCTTTTCTGCATCCACCAAGAATAACGCTACATCACACTTTTCAATTGCGCTCATTGCACGTAAAACAGAATATTTTTCTACTGATTCGTACACTCTTCCTCTTTTACGAATACCAGCAGTATCTACGATTACATAAGGTTTTCCATTTACTTTAAATGGTGTGTCAATTGCATCTCTAGTCGTACCTTGGATATTAGAAACGATTGAACGATCTTCTCTTAAGATTGCGTTAACAATAGAAGATTTACCAACATTAGGTTCACCAATGACCGCAATATGAATTCCTTCCGCACGAGATTTATTATTTTCTTCTGGCATGAGTTCAATACATTTATCCAACATATCACCAATGCCAATGCCATGAACACCACTCACTGCAATTGGATCACCAATTCCTAGATTATAGAATTCATAGATATTCATCATACGTGTTTGATCATCAATTTGGTTAACAGCTAATACAATTGGTTTTCCACTTCTTTGTAACAAACCAGCAATATAACGATCATCATCACTCATACCACTTTTACCATTGCAAACCATTAAAATGACATCAGCTTCTTCAATAGCAATTTGTACTTGTGCACGAATTTCTTCTTGGAATGGTTGATCTTCTAATTGAATACCACCAGTATCAATGATCTGAAAATGATTTCCTGTCCAATCTGCAGAAGAATAAATTCTATCTCTAGTAACGCCAGGAATATCTTCTACGATAGAAAGTCTTTGTCCTGCAATTCTATTAAATATCGTAGACTTACCAACATTTGGTCTACCTACGATCGCAATTGTTCCATTTTTCATTCACTATCCTCCTCAATATAAGGAATACAGAGTTTATAGATCGCATCAACGACCTGTTGTATTTCCATATCACTTGTATCGATTTCCACAGCATCATCTGCTTTTACTAATGGTGAAGCAGCCCGATGCGTATCTTGGTAATCTCTTTGTGCAATTTCTTTCGCAATTGTCTCAATATCACTTGTAGGTAGGCCTAAAGCGATATCTTGATTATATCTTCTTGTAGCACGTGCTTCTGCACTAGCTGTCATAAAAACTTTAACTTCAGCATCTTTCAAAACAACTGTTCCAATATCTCTACCATCCATAATAAAGCCTTTAGATTCAGCCATTTGTTGTTGTCTTTTAACTAATTCACTACGAACCAAAGGATTCTTAGAAACAGAACTAGCAGCTAAAGATACTTCATCTTTTCGAATATCTGTAGAAACATCATTACCATCTAAAAAGACTTTTCCATCTGGTGTTAAAGTAATTTCTGTACCTTTCAACATTTCAACCAAAGAACTTTCATCATCAAAAGAAATATTTGATTGGATTGCCTTTAAAGCTGTTGAACGATACATAGCACCAGTATCTAAATGTATATAACTTAATTTTTTTGCCAAGGCTTTTGCGATTGTACTTTTTCCTGCAGCACTTGGTCCATCTATCGCAATATTGATTTTCATGTTTAAAACTCCTTATTTAGAAATAACGATCCAATAGATTACAAATCCAACAATAATAGCTAAAACAATGATCAAAATTACCAATACTGTATTTAATACTTTATTTGTTTGTCTCATCTTATCGGAAAATTCTGAAAGGTTATCTTCATAATCATCTAATTGAGCTCTCATTTGTGTCGTTTCATTTAATAATTGTTGTCGAGTTGTACGATCTGCTTCTAAACGAGCACTAAACGTATCAGTACCCATTGTATTTTCATAGTTATTGGAAACAAATGGAGATGATTGAGTTTTTTCTTGTTGAGAAGGTAAAGGATTATCAGTACCATTTACAAGATTCTGTACTTCAGCCATGATATCTTCTTTCGTTAAAGGCTGTGTAGGTTCTGTTTCTTGAACCGGTTGAGATACAGGTTCATAATTAGAAGGTTTTGTTTCTTGTTTATTCAAAAAAGGAATATCCATTGTTTGATTATTACTTCTAGGATATGGTCTATCAGGTGTCTTTGAATTATTTCTTTCGATTTGTTTTAAAATATTCAAAGAAGTATTTTCACTAGCAGCATTTCCTTGATCAATATTATATTGTTTTACTTCACGAATATATTGATCCAAATAATCATTATCAAAAGTCGCATCATTCTCATTTGAATAATAAGAAGTATTAAAATCAGGTTGTGCTTGTTTTCTATGTAGTGGTTCTGATTCTTTTGCGGATTGAACATCTAAATTTCTAGCATGTCCAGCATTATATGACTCTTGACTCTTATTTTCC